>JALOTT010000027.1 GCA_025457745.1 Verrucomicrobiota bacterium | reverse complement strand
AGCTCGGTATTTCAAAAAAGCAGGGCGCGCCACTCCGTGCGCGCCGCAAATGGGGAGAGGAGTGTAGCCGCGAACGTGAGTTCGCGGACCAAACTCATCGCATTTCCGTCACGCCCTCCGCGCTCTTACGAGCGCGGCTACCCCCACACCCGCTCCCTGATGCCATTTACGTCTGAAGCTCGGTATTTCAAAAAAGCAGGGCGCGCCACTCCGTGCGCGCCGCAAATGTGGAGAGGAGCGTAGCCGCGAACGTGAGTTCGCGGACCAAACCCATCGCTCATTTCCGTCACGCCCTCCGCGCTCTTACGAGCGCGGCTACACGCACCCCACCGAGGCTTTCGCCCGCGGATTCGCGCGGCTGGGCGTGACATTTGGGGAAATTTCCATCGCCCCTGAAACCCCGGGTTCCAGCAAAGAAACCCAGATTCAGCTTTTCTGCTTCGCTCATTTGCCTATCGTCATGGCGACATGTATTCAGCAATTCGATCAGTTCACTTGGTCGGCGTATGCGGCACGGCCATGGCGTCCACGGCGGCGGCGTTGAAAGAGAAGGGTCTCACCGTCACCGGCTCGGACCAGAATGTCTATCCGCCCATGTCCACGTTCCTCGCCGAACGGCAGATCGAGGTGATGAACGGTTACAGCGAGCGCAATCTCACGCCCAAGCCCGACCTCGTGGTCATCGGCAACGTGATTTCGCGCGGCAACCCGGAGGCGGAATTCTGTCTCGACCACAAGCTGCGGTATTGCTCGTTGCCGGATTTGTTGCGGGAATTTTTCATTCGCGGCAAGCGCGCCATCGTCGTCGCGGGGACACACGGCAAGACCACCGCCACGGCGCTGCTGACCTGGGTGTTCGAGCACAACGGGCTGAATCCGAGCTATCTCATCGGTGGCCTCCCGAACAATCTCAGCCAGGGCGCGCGGTTCACGGAGAGCGAATGGTTCATCATCGAGGGCGATGAATACGACACGGCGTTTTTCGACAAGCGCAGCAAGTTCATCCATTACCTGCCGGAAGTCGCCATCATCAACAATCTGGAGTTCGATCACGCGGATATTTTCCCCGACCTCGCCGCGATTCAGCAGACCTTCAGCCATTTCATCCGGCTCGTGCCGCGCAACGGCCTATTGCTCGGCAACGGCGACGACCCGAACCTCGCGCCGCTGCTCGATGTGAATTTCTGTCCCGTGAAACGCTTCGGACTCGGCGAAAACAACGCTGTGCGCGCCACGAACGTGCGGCTCGGCCCGACGGCGAGCGAGTTTGAGATTCCGAGCGCGAAGTTCCACCTGAACCTGGCGGGCGAATTCAACGTGCGCAACGCGCTGGCCGTGGTGGCGGCGGCAAAACATTGCGGGCTGTCGAACAAGCAAATCCAGTCGGCGTTCGACACGTTCAAAGGCATCAAGCGGCGGATGGAAGTGCGCGGCATCGCCGGCGGCGTGGCGGTGATTGACGACTTCGGCCATCACCCGACGGCGATTCGCGAGACGCTGCGGGCGTTGCGGTTGAAATACGCCCACGACAAAATCTGGGCCATCTTCGAGCCGCGCAGCAACACGACGCGACGGAATGTTTTTCAACTGGAACTCGCGGAGTCCTTCGCGCAAGCCGACGGGGTGGTGGTCTCGCAGGTTGCGCGGCTCGAACTGCTCAAACCGGAGGAGCGGCTGGACCCTGAGATGCTGATGGCCGACCTCAAGGCCGCCGGCAAGGACGCCGCCTATCTGCCGGACGTGGATTCAATCGTGTCGCACATGGGAACGAAAGCGCAACCCGGCGACTTGGTGGTGGTATTCAGCAACGGCGGCTTCGGCGGGATTCACGGGAAGTTGTTGGAGCGGTTGGGGCGGCGATAGTTGCCAGACCGCGCCGACATGGTATATTTTCAGCGGCGCATGACATTGACCATTCCAACCGAACGGCTCGGCGACCTCGCATTGAACGAGCGGGACGCGGTGGTGGACATCGCCATCGGCCTCTACAAGCGTGACCAGGTTTCGCTGGGACGCGCCGCCGAAATCGCGGGGATGATGTCGGTGGAATTTCTGGTGGAACTGGGCCGTCGCCACATTCCGGTCAATTACGACGCGGACGATTTGCGAGCGGACTTGAAGACGCTCAAGAAGTTGTCCTGACGCGGCGTCGGGCAAAGGAAGCGCGATGATCGTTGTCAGCGACACCACCGCGATCACAACGTTGCTCAAAGTAGGCGAGGAGCGTTTGCTGCCGGAGCTTTTCGGCGCGGTCACGATTCCACAGGCGGTCTGGGATGAACTGCACGCCTTTCATTCCGGCCTGCCTGACTTCGTCAAGCTGCGCGAAGTCACAGAACCGGGCCAGCGTCTGCCCGGAACAGAAACGCTGGGCCGCGGCGAAGCGGAAGCGATCAAGCTGGCCGCCGAAATGCGCGCGGATTTGTTGCTGGTGGATGACCGCAAGGCACGAGCGGCAGCGACTCGCTTGGGCCTTGCTTGCACGGCGCTCCTGGCCGTAATCGTACAAGCTAAACAGACGGGGCGGATTTCATCCGTCCGCAGCTTCATTGACAAATTGGAAACCAAAGGCGGCCTGTATTTGTCCCACGCAGTCAAAGCGGAGGCGCTGGAGTCAGGGGGCGAATGAAAACCAAAGTGATTAGACTGCTCGATACCGTCGCCTTGCTGGAGAACATCTCAGCGCGAAAGCTGCGAGCCGGCGAGGTTGGGACGGTGGTCGAGTTGCTTGACGACGGCGTCTATGAAGTCGAATTCTGTGACGACGAAGGGCAGACCTACGCCCAATTTGCGTTGCGCGCCGACCAGATCATGCCGCTCCACAGTCGAGGCAAATCGTTCCGCATGGCCTTGGTCGAGGCGTAAGGCCGCTTCGTCGTGGTGTTCAGCAATGGCGGCTTCGGCGGGATTCATGGGAAATTGCTGGAGCGGTTGGGGCGTAGATAGATTTTCGTAGCAGCCGACGTGAGGAGGCTCGTTCTGAAGGATGAAGGAAGAATGATGAATGAAGAATGAAGAAAACGTCAGAGCTTCGTTACCTCGGCTGCTACCTGGTCGAGGTTTTCTCTTCGAGTACGGGCTTCAGAGTGTTCGTTTCACTGGTCTTCTTGTCGCCGTCAAGGTTGCGCGTGATCCGATTTTTTAAGTCGGCATACAGTTCGTTGGTCACCGCGTTCAGGTGGACGCGGGCCTCGTTGGTGCGGCCCGCCAGCCACTTGAATCGCGCGAAATGGATATACACTCCTTCACGCTCAATTTCGTCGTGGGCGACGGCGAGGGCGTTGGTCCACGCCTTCAACGCGTCGTCGGTGCGCGTGGGCCGGATGCCGTAGTAGGTCCGGGCCAGGTCGGTGGCGAGGTTGAAATTCTGCGGATCGAGCTTGAACGCTTTAGCGTAAAGTTCGAGCGCCTTGTCGAAAACCTGTTGCTCGGTGATTCGGTAAAATTCCATCGCGGCCTGGCGAAAGAGGGAAACGACGTTGCCGAGGTTGTGATAGTAAAGCGGCTCGGCGGGGTTCAGCTCGCTGGCCTTGGCATAGTACTCAAAGGCGGTCTTGACCTTGCCGCTCTCGCCGTAGTGATTGGCGAGGTTGTTCCACGCCGCCGGGTTCTTCGGGTCCAATTCGCGGGCCTTTTCCAACTGCGCTTCGCCGCCTTCCTCGTCGCCCAAGTCGTGAAGAAAACTCCCGTAGGCCAGGCGCACGCCCACGTGGTTGGGATGACGCGCAATGAAATTCTCATAAGCCTTGCGCACCGGTTCGAAGCGGGCGCGGATGCGCTGATTCAACCCGGCATCGGGAGCGCCGGCGCCTTTGGCGGCGAAGGCCTGGTTGTCGCGAATCCACTTGTCCACCTCGGCCTGCGCGTCATCGTCCAGGTCCTCCAGCTTCTTAAATTCCTGCTCAACCACGCTGTTTGTGTCGGCGACCGCGCCGGTGGCGGCATTGGTTTGATGGGTGACATTGGTGGCGGCCAGGAGTTGATGCGGGATCGCCAACGCGCCCAGCAAGCCGATGAATAAAATCGTCACGGCGACGAAGCTAACATGGCGGGGGAGAGTGACAAGTGGCATGTCGAGTGTTTTAATACTTTGACCCCAAACGCAACTTTTTTTACGCTGGCTTGTTAAATGTTCGTGCGGTTCAAAGAAATACGATGTCCTTTAGCCCGGTAAAAAATCTTTTCGCCACCGTGGTCGGCGCGACGCCCGCCGAGGTCGCGGACTTGCGGAGGGCGTGGCAGGTCGCCACCGAAAACGGCTCGCAGGAGACGTTGCTGGCCTTTATCGGCCGCGAGCGCGGCGTGGCCGAGGACGTTTTTCTTCAGCGGCTGGCCGCCGCGTTGAACTGGCCGTATCTCGACCTGGCCAAACTCACGGTCCAAAACGAGGCGCGCAACAAGATTTCCACCAAGGTCGCCTTCCAATACTCCGTCCTGCCAACCGCGATGAACAATGGCGCCGTGCAGGTGGCCGTCAGCAATCCATTCGACACGGCGATGCTCAACGCCGTGCGCTACGACGCCCACGGACCGGTGGAATTCGCGCTCGCGCCGCGGGCCGAACTCGAAAAGTCGCTCAAGAAATATTACGGCGTCGGCGCGGAAACGCTCGACGAGATGGACGACGACGCGCCGATGGATCTGGAACTGCCGCTGGACAAGGAAATCACCGAGAGCGACCAGGAAGCCAGCGTCATCAAGTTCGTCAACCAGGTCATCTGGGAAGCCTACAAGGACCGCGCCACGGACATTCACCTGGAACCGCAGGAGGACGAACTCCGCATCCGCTACCGCATTGACGGCATCCTGCACCAGACGCCGATGCCGCCGCAGTTGAAGCGCTTTCAAGCCGCGCTGATTTCGCGCATCAAGGTGATGAGCGGGATGAACATTTCCGAAAAGCGCCTGCCGCAGGACGGGCGCATCAACGTCCGCATCAAGGGCGAGGAAATTGACATCCGCGTTTCCACCGTGCCGACGGTCTATGGTGAAAGCGTGTCGTTGCGGTTGCTGTCGCGTGGAAAAATCTTCCTCAGTCTCGACAAGCTTGGGTTTTCGCCCAAGGACGAAGTCGCCATCCGCGAAATCATCGTCAAGCCGCACGGCATCCTGCTCGTCACCGGGCCGACGGGTTCGGGCAAGTCCACCTCGCTTTACGCGATGTTGAGCACCATCAACTCGATCCAGAAGCGCATCATCACCGTGGAAGAACCGGTGGAATACGAGTTGCGGGGCATCAACCAGATCGCCGTGCGCCCGGAAATCGGGCTGACGTTCGCGATGGGGTTGCGCCACATTCTGCGCCAGGACCCGAACGTGATCATGGTCGGCGAAATCCGCGACCTGGAGACGGCGGAGATCGCCATTCGCGCCGCGCTGACGGGGCATCTGGTGTTCAGCACGCTGCACACGAACGACGCGCCCAGCGCCTTCACGCGCTTGATTGACATGGGCATCGAGCCATTCCTCGTGGCGTCGTCGGTCGAGGCCATCATGGCGCAACGGCTCGTGCGCACCATCTGCCCGGTTTGCAAGACCGAGCAAAAGGTCGAGCCAGGCTATCTCAAGAAGATTGGTTTCCCCGAAGACGAGATCCCCACCGCGAAATTCTACCACGGCGCGGGCTGTGAGGAATGCCGTCAGCTCGGCTATCAGGGGCGGCTGGCCATTTACGAATTGCTGGTTTTGAACGAGGCGCTGCGCCCGCTCATCCTGAGCCGCGCGTCTTCCACGACGATTGCCGCGCGCGCCGTCGAGCAGGGGATGCGCACGTTGCGCGTTGACGGCTGGAATAAAGTCCGCGCCGGCATCACGACGATCCAGGAAGTCCTGCGCGTGACGCAAATCGAGGAACATCTCGACGCGCTCGCCGACACGAAAAAACCGGCATCCGGGTGAAGAGCCAGAAAACATGAGCAACTCCTCCCGATCTTTGACCGGCTGGTGGAAATGGATGCTGCGAATAGCGGGCGTTTGTTTGATGTTGGGCCCGCTGGCGTTTCTGGCCCTGCGCGGCAAAACGAGCTGGGCGGTGTTACAAGCCTTTTACAAGGCGGGCTGGCGCTTCAATGAACAAGTGACGCCCGCCAAGCTGGGCAGCGCGGCCGGCCTTCTGGTTGGCGCGATTTTCGCGGTCTATCTCGGCTACTGGCTCCTGCGGCGATCGCGGCAAAAAACGCCCTCCCAGATCAGCGCCGCCGTTGATCAAATGCCCGCGACGAAATCTCCGGAACCGGTCCGGGAAAAAGCAGTCCGTCGTTCCGGGCCGCAACGCGTTCATTCCTGCAATGTCCTGCAAGTGGGCGCGGACCAGTGTCGCGTCTGGCAATTCGACGCGCGCGGCGGGAGTTTCACGGCGGGCCGCGAAGAAGCCGTTGGTGGCGGGGAATCCCTGCCATACTCGGTTGTCACCAAGACCTGGCGGTCGCTCTGGCAGCCCAAACTCAACGTCGCGTGGTTGCCGCCGCAGAGCGTTTTCCTGCGCGTGGCCCATCTCCCCAAGAGCAGCTTCGCGGAAACCGTTTCGATGGTGGAGTTGCAGTTGGAAAAACTTTCGCCGATTCCCGTGACGCAGGCCGTCTGGAGTGTTCACGCGCTGACGCAGGCCGCCGGCGATTTGCAGACCGTCATCGTTCTGCTGGCCGAGCGCAAGGCGGTGGAGGAATTCCTCGGCCAGCTCGAAGGCCAGGGGTACCTCGCCGACCGCCTCGAAGTGCCCCTGCTCGACCAGTTGGAGGCGACGGCGGTGACCGGGGATGGCGCGTGGATTTTTCCGGAAGCCATTGGCGGCCGCAACAACGCGCTGATGGCGTGGTGGTACGGCGGCGCGCTGCAAAATCTCAACCTCATTTCGCTGCCGGCAGCGGGTGATTGCGCGGCCGGCGTCAAGGCGCAACTCGCGCAGATTGCGTGGGCCGGCGAACTCGAAGGCTGGCTCACCGCGCCGCCCGCGTGGCATCTGGTGGCCGATGAGGCGCTCGCCGCGGAATGGGAATCCGCGTTGCGCCAGGGCTTGGAAGAACCCGTCCACGTCAGCGCGCCGGTCAAGCCCGCCGAGCTGGCCGCGCTCACCGCCAAACGCGCCTCGGCCGCCGACGCCAGCTCCAATTTATTGCCGGCCGAATTTACGACGCGCTACCAGCAGCGGTTTGTGGACCGGCTCTGGATGCGCGGGCTGGCCGCGGTGGTGGGGCTGTATCTCGTCGGCGTGCTGATTTACGCGCTGGCGTTGGGGGTTCTATTTTTGCGCACGCAGTCGGCGGAAAACAAGGTGGCCGCCATCAGCAACACCTACACGAACGCCATCCAGCTCAAGGCGCGCTACCAGGTGCTCAAGGACCGGCAGGACCTCAAATACGCGGCGTTGGATTGCTGGAAAGCGGTGGGGGACGTGCTGCCGAATGAAATCACGCTCGACGGTTTCAATTTCAACGACGGCCACAAGCTTACGCTTAACGGCAGCGCGCCGGGCGGGCAGGACAAGGCGGTGGTTGACTTCAATGAAGCGATGCGCAACGCAACGGTCAACAGCCAGCCGTTGTTCGACAAGGCCAAGGGCGACCCCTTGAGTTACCGCGCCGGCCCCGGCGGCACCGTGAGCTGGAACTTCAGCCTCGAACTCAAACGCACGGAGGCGCAATGAAAGAGTATTTTGCCCGCCTGAGTTCGTTGGAACGACGCTTCGTGGTCGGCGTGCTGGTCATCGTGTTTGTCCTGCTGAACGGGGTGTTCGTCTGGCCGCGCTTTTCGGATTGGAGCAAGATGCAGTTTCGCCTGGCCAGGGCGCTCAAAACGCACGCGGCTTACCAGGCCGAAATTTCCGGGATGCCCAAACACGAAAAACAAGTTAAAGCCATGGAAAGCGAAGGCCTCGCCGTCCCGCCGGAGGACCAGTCCATTGATTTCTTGCGCACCATCCAGTCGCAAGCCGCCCTGAGTGGCGTCAACATCACCGCCAACTCCCGGCAGGCCGCGCGCACCAATCAATTCTTCCTCGAACAGGCGCAGAACCTCACCGTCCAGTCCGGCGAGCAGCAGCTCGTGAACTTTCTCTACCAGTTGGGTTCCGGCAATTCGCTGATCCGGGTGCGCGACCTCTCGCTGCGACCGGACCCGCCGCGCCAACAACTCGCCGCCAACTTGAAACTCGTCGCCAGTTACCAGAAAAAAACGGCGGCCCGGCCCGCGACGCCCGCGACGCCCGCGACGCCCGCCACCGCCACCGCCGCCAAACCTGCAACGCCAACCGCCAAAAAACCGTGAAAACCATCCTGTCCATCCTGCTTTTGACCAGCCTCGGCCTCGTGGCGCAAATCCCGCCCGCGCTGCCGTCGCTGCCCGCCACCAGTGCCAAGTCCGTGGAAGAACTTTCCGCGCCGCCAACCAACAAGATTGGCGGGCCGCCACCCCTGCGGCGAACGCTGCCACCGACGACCCGCGGCACGGTTACTCCGGCCGCTCCGGCCACGCCCGATGTTGCGGCTTCGATCCCTGCCGGCGCTGCCGCCACGCCGCCGGCCCCGGCAGCCCCGACGACAGCCGTGGACCCAGCGCCCGCCGCGCCCACCGCGCCAGTCGCGGTGACCCCGCAGCCCCTCAATGCGCCGGAAGAAGAGACCATTCCACCCGGGCACATCAACTGGACGGCCGCAGACCTGCCTCAAGTGCTGGCGACCTATGCTGATCTGGTCGGGCGTTCGATTTTGCGACCCGCGGCACTGGCCGCGCCGCCCATCGTTTTCAAAAACCAGACCGCATTGACGAAGCGGGAGTTCATCCAGGCCCTCGACGCCCTGCTCGCGCTCAACGGCATCGCGATGATCTCCGTGGGCGATAAATTCGTGAAGGCCGTGCTCAGCGCGCAAGCCGGTGCGGTCGGCGGAGTGATTCGCACCAACGACGCCAGGGAATTGCCCGAACTCGGCGGCTACCACACGCACATCGTGCAGTTGAAGTACGTCAAGCCCAGCGAAGTGTTGCCAGTCATTACGCCGTTTGCCAGCGTCGGTTTGCCACCGCCCATCCCCATTGAATCCAGCCAGTTGCTTGTCATCCGCGACAACGCCGAAAACGTCAAGCGCATGCTCGAAATGATTGAACGGGTGGATGTGACCGTGGAGTCGGAGTTTGTGTCCGAAGTCATTCCCATTAAATTTGCCAAGGTCGCGGACATTGCCAGCGCGTTGAACAGCCTGAGCGGCGGTGGTGGCGGCGGCGGCACGACCGTTGGCACCCGCACTGGCGCGACCCGCGCAGCCGGTATGACGACGGGCGCCCGCGGCATTCCCGGCCAGCCCGGCTACTCTCCGGGCACAACCATGCCGGGCGCGCCGGGCTCGCCGACGGGCACGCCGTCTTCCGGGGCCAGCTTCAGCGACCGCATCCGGAATATCATCACCAAGGCATCGTCGGCTTCGGGTTCGGGCGATCTGCAAATCATCGGCGTGACCAAGATCGTGGCCGATGAGCGGTCGAATTCACTGCTGATTTTCGCCACGCGTGCGGACATGGCGATGATCAAGGACATCGTCAATAAGCTGGATGTGGTGCTGGCCCAGGTGCTGATCGAGACGATCATCATGGACGTGTCATTGAGTGACTCGTGGGCGTTGGGCGTCTCCGCCGGGCGGCCTCCTCAGCAGAACGGCAAGTTGACCTCCGGCAGTGTTATGAACAATCCCGCCGACAGCGGCGGCAACACACCGCTCAACACGTTAGATAGTTTCTTCCGGGGCGTGTCGGCTGCCACCAACGCGCTGGGCGCCTTCCCGTCCAGCTCGGGCTTCTCCTGGTTCGGCCGGTATAACAAGGATATTGATGTGGTGGTCCAGGCGGCGGCCTCGGACTCACGCGTAAATGTGATCCAAAAACCCCGCATCCAGACTTCGCACGCCACGCCGGCGTCCATCTTCATCGGCAATACCGTCCCCTATGTGAGCGGTTCCTATTACGGCGGCGGCTTCGGCGGCTCCGGCGGCAATTCCTATCAGCAATTGCGGGTTGGCATCGGGCTGAGCGTCACGCCGTTCATCAATCAGGACGGTCTGGTGGTGATGCAGGTTGACGAGACGATTGACGAAATCAGTGGTTCGACCGCGATCGTCGGGGTGGGCGAAGTGCCGAATACGACGAGCAGGACGATTTCGGCCGAAGTGGCTGTGCGCGACGGGGAGACGATCATTCTCGGCGGCTTCATCCGCAATTCGGAAAACAATTCCAAATCCGGGGTGCCGTATCTGAAGGACATCCCCCTGTTGGGCTATCTGTTCCGATCCACGTCAAAGGCGAAGGAGCGCAAGGAGTTGATCGTCCTGATGCGGCCCACGGTGCTCCGGACGCCCGAACTGGCCTCGCTGCAAGTCGATAAGGAAAAGCAACGACTGCGCGGTGTAATCGAGGCCGAGAAGGACATAGACAAATATGAAATCAGCGCCGCGAGGGAGATATTAAAGGACAAGAAAAAGCGCAATTCGCAAGAAAGTTCCGACGTGCCGAAAGCTGGACTTGAGAAGTCTGAACCGCAGAAAGCCGGGCCACAAAAATTCCCGCGTGACGATTTCAACAAGGTCCGGCCCTTCACGCCCGAGGAGGAAAAACTCTACGGCAACCCCGCCCCGGTGAATCCATAGCGCGGGACGAATTGACCGGCGCTTTAACGAACCCCAAATTCCCCGCACATGGGAATCCAGAAAACCGTCATCAGGCCCAACTGGATCCGACTCCTGCGGAAAAGCGCGGGGTGTAACTGGTTGGCGCACCCGCTTCCCGGGTTCGGCCGGGCTGTGTTTTGCGGTCTTGTCACCTGCCTGCCTTTTTCCAGTCCAGGCGCGGGGACGGTGTCTTCAGCGACGGAAGCCGCCCTGAATGCGGCTTTGTCCGGCGGAGGAACCGTGACCTTTGCTGTCGGCGGCACGATCACCGTGACGAGCCACAAAAACGTCTCAGCGGACACGGTGTTGGATGCGAGCGGACACGCTGTGACAATCAGCGGCGGCAACAGCGTGCGGCTGTTCACGGTCACCAACGGGGTAAACCTGACCTTGCGGCAACTGACGCTGGCCAACGGGAAGACCAGCACCAATGGCGGCGCGATCTACAACCGCGGCAACCTGTCCGCTTACGATTGTGTTTTCACCAACAACTCCGCCACCGGCGTCAGCGGAACCATTGGCACAAATGGGGCGGACGCGAGCGGAGCAGGTCAGGCAGGCAACGGCATTGCCGGCACGGCTGGTGGGAGCGCACTGGGTGGGGCGATCTACAATTCCGGCACGCTGGCGTTGACCGGTTGCGTGTTTCAAAACAACTCGGCCACGGCGGGGTCAGGCGGGTCCGGCGGGAATGGCGGGAACGCGCCGTGGTACGCCGGCAACGGCGGCGCCGGCGGCGCAGGTGGAGTCGCCAAAGGCGGGGCCATCTACAGCGCCAACAGCGTTTTCCTCACCAACTGCACATTCGCCACCAACAGCACCACGGGCGGCAACAGCGGCAACGGCGGTTCCGGAGGCGCGGGATATTATTTTGGCAGCAACGCCCGGGCCGGGGTTCCAGGTGAAGGCTCCGGCGCGAGTTTATACACCCTTCAAAAATGCATCATAGACAGTTCCAGCTTTTACGGCAACGCGGCCAGGGGCGGTAACGCCGGGACCAACGGCGCAACAACGATAGGTTTTCAGAACGATTCCGGCCGGAATGGCGGCGACAGTCTCGGCGGCGGCGTCTGCAACTTGGGCACAAACGTCGTCATCAACTCAACTTTCTGCGCGAACACGGTTGCCGGCGGGATCGGCGGCACCGGCAGCGGGGCCGGCAGTCTTGGCGGCGCTGGAGGCAACGGCGGGACCGGCGCGGGCGGCAGCCTGTATAGTTCCGTCACCATCGGCGTGACCAACTGCACCTTTTCCTCCAGTGACGCCACGGGCGGCAGCGGCGGCAATGGCGGACCCTCTCCCGGCGGCAGCGGTCCGACGGGAAGCAATGGTGCAGAACGCGGGGCTGATATCGCCAACAGCGGCGGCGTCTTTGTTCTCCAGAGCTGCATCCTCGGCAATCTGCTGAACCAGATAACCATCACCTCCGTCACCAACGTGATCCCCATCTCCACCAACACTCCGCCGCCCGGAGGTTGCATCGCTCCGACATGCACGCAGTCCACCAACCATCTTCCCGCAGGCTGTGTTACAAACTGCACCCAAACCAATATTGTTTATTACTCGAACGCCGTGACGTATCAAACCAACATCGTCATCACGATTGGAAACGCTGATGGAACTTTCACCGACGCGGGCCACAACCTCAGTTCGGACAACACGCCGGCGTTTTCGGGAGCCAGCCACAATAGCACCGACCCGAAACTCGGCCCGCTCGCGGCCAACGGCGGCCCGACCAAGACCATGCTGCTACTGGCGGGCAGCCCGGCGGTGAATGCCGGCGGTGACGCGGGCCTGGCCGTGGATCAGCGTGGCTTCCCCCGTCCCTCGGGCGCTCACTGCGACATCGGCGCGGTTGAAATGCAATTACCACCCGCGCTGACGCCATCGTTCGACCAGACAAACTTCCGGTTCACTTTCAGAAGCGAGACCGGCCTTGTTTACATCGTCGAGTTCAAGGACACGCTCAACGATCCCGCCTGGAAAAGACTCAGCACCAATGCGGGCACGGCTGGCTTCCTCACGCTGACCAACGCCATCGGCGGCGGCGGAACCACAAGCCGCTTCTTTCGCGTAGTGATTAAGTAAGGGCACTCGCGTTAACCTGGAAGAGCAGTGCCGGATTCCAGGCAAAAGCATCACCGCTCCAACTCTGACGGGATTATCGGCTGGCCTTCCCAAGTCCACACCCCGTTTTCTTTGGCCAAAATTCGATGCGCGCTGCCGGGGGCGGGCGGCTGGTTCACTTTCGGCAGCCACTTCGCGTGTTTGCGGACCACGCTCGCATACTTTGCGTCTTTGGCGAGGTTGGTCCATTCGTTTGGGTCCGCGTGGATGTCGTAAAGTTCCTCCGATCCGTCGGCGTAACGGATGTAGCGCCAGCGTTCGGAACGCACGCCGTGGTTGCCGACGTTGTGCGTCGTGATGGCGGGCCAAGGCCGCGGCGTCTTCGCCTTTTTTAATTGCGGCGCGAGACTGTGACCCTCCAACCCATCTCTCGGTGGCAGGCCGCAGAGTTCGATCAGCGTGGGATAAATGTCCAGCAGTTCGGCGGGCTGTGAGCACTTCGCGACCTTGGCCACGCCGGGTCCGGCAAAAATGAGCGGCACATGGGTCGAGCGCTCCCAGAGTGTGGTCTTGCCGGTGATGTCTTTTTCGCCGAGATGCCAGCCGTTGTCCGACCAGAGCACGACGACGGTGTTGCTCGTCGCGCCAATGCCGTCGAGGGTGTCGAGCACGCGACCGATCTGGCTGTCCATGAACGTCGTACTGGCGAGATATGCGCGGACAAGCGGACGCCACTGGTTGGCCTGCCTGAGCCACGAAAGTCGTGGTTCGGGCAATTTCCAATGGAGATACCACGCGAATTCCGGCACGTCATCGCGGTCATGCGCCTTGACCGGCGGCAAAATGATCTGGTCTTCCGGCGGAAAAAGGTTGAACCACTTTTGCGAAGCGAAACAGGGCACGTGCGGCAGACGGAATCCGACCGCGACGAAAAAAGGCTTTTCCTTCGGCAGTGATTTCAACTGATTCACTGCGGCGTCCGCAATTTTCCAGTCGGCTTGGTCGTGGTCATCGGTGGGAAACACCCCCCAATCCATCACTGCCATTGTGGCTGGCGTCTGGACAAATTTCTCTTTGGGTAGCGGCATGCCCGGTGCCGGGCCCCAAACATTGAACTCGTTAGTGCGAAGCCCCGGCGGAATCGAGCCATCGTGAAACACCTTGCCAAAGGTGGCAGTGAAGTAGCCGTGACGCGCGAAATACTGCGGTAGCGTGATGCAATCCTTCGTCACTGCGACATCGCGGATGCCTGGCGCGAGGCCGTAAATGCCGGTGGTGGAGGGGCGCAACCCGGTGAGCAGGCTGCTGCGCGACGGGTTGCACAGCGGCGACTGCACGTGGGCGTTGCTGAAGAGCGTGCCGCGCGCGGCCAGTTGGTCCATGTTTGGGGTGCGCGCCTGCGGATGACCGCCGAGACAGCCGACCCAGTCGTTCAAGTCGTCAATGGCGATGAACAAGACGTTGGGTTGCGGCGGCTTCGCGGGCGCGCTCGTCGTGGACGCGAGTGCGAGGGCGCCGACGAGTGATTTCCAGATCAGTGTGTGGGCGATTTTTTTCATGCTCGATCCTGCGCCAGTCATATTGAATCCCACGCCTTTCGCGGGCAAGGACGAATCGCGGAGCGTGGACAGCTTTGTCCGCGGGATCCGGGTGCTCGCGGAATTGAAACTCGCGGACAAAACTGTCCGCGCTCCGCGACCAGCCATTTCAATCCTTCTCACGCGGCAGAGTTGCGACGTATTGCTTCCACAACTCAAGCTCGACGTAGAGTTCAAGAAACACGGCGGGGCGTTGCTCAAACAAGCCGGCCATCACCCACTTCTTTTCCGACTTCTCGTCGAGCCGCGCGTCAAGTTTGGATGAAACCACGATGATCGGCGCAAACGGGTCGGCAGGTAGCGCATCGTACCAGCCGACATGCTCGAACCGGCGCAGATACCACGGCAACGGCCCGTAATCGCTGTCCGGCGCGATGACTTTCACGACTGTCTTGAAGCCTTGTGGGCTGACTTTGGCGACTGCTTCCGCTTTCTGCACGAGGTTGAGAACGTCGCGGACTGTTTGCGAATAGCAGTAAGGATTCTTGCGGTCGGCAAAGTAAACGAAGCTGGCGCGCCACGACTGCCACGTAAGTTGCGCTGTCGCTGCGGTCAGAACCGCGACCACGATCACCTTGGCCGCGCGCGCCCGGCAGAATTCCACCAGCGCCGCCGCACCGATTCCTGCCAGTAAAATCATTCCGTGAAAGAAACTCAGGAAGCACCAAGGCGTCTTGTAGGAAATCACGGCATAGGCCGCCGTGAGTGTGATCGTGTAAACGACCAGAAAGCGGTGGAGTGGGGATTTCTTTCCGAACCACGAAACCCCGACACCGACCACGGCGAGAACCAGAATCAAGCCTTCGCTCCACACGGGACTTTTCGCTGGATGAAACCACGCGAGCCGTTCCAGGTAAAAACTCCACGGATGAATGTGCGGCGAGTGCCCGCTCGCGCGTTTGAGCCACGGCAGGTAAGTGCGAATCGAATCTGCTAGTCCGCCGAAGTTGCTGAAGAACGAGCTGAACAGCACGAGCCAAACGACGAAAGCTGCCAGCAAAACAAGCGTAGCGTGGCGAATGGTAGTGGGGCAAGCGTCCCCGCCTGCCACTGTCTCTGCGACCGTCTCGGTTGCAGTCTGGTCCTGCAGGCGGGACGCCCGCAGGGACTTGGACAGGCGGGACGCCTGCCCCACTACCACCAGCAGTGCAACCGCCATCGCCGCCAAGGTGATGACGAATGTTTCCTTGGTCGCGAACATCAGGCCGATGCCGAGGCCGGACACGATGGCCCACCGCACGAGCCGGGTTTGGTAATAGCGCCACCCCGCGCCGAGCGTGAGCGCGGTGGAAAACACCAGCAGCATTTCGTGAATGAAATAGCGGCTGTAAAAAACCATCGCGGGCGAAACTGCCATGAAGACTGCCACCCACCCGATGGCCTGACGTCCCAAACCGTCAGCGAACAGCAGCAGCAGGAGAATCAGCGCCGTGCCGAACGCGACCGGCGCGAGACGCAATGTAGTTTCGGTAAGTTGATCGGAGTTACGCGCGCCACTCAGCCAGAGAAATGGCAGCGAGGCGTAATGGAGAGCCGGGCCATGAAATTCACCCGGGTCGTAGCGGTAGCGGCCCTGTTGCCACAGCTCGCTGACTTTGATGGCGTTGACCGCCTCGTCGTTGTGCAGCGGGCGCGCGTCGAGCCGGGGACACCGCAGGGCCAGCGCGCCGGCGACTGCCAGCAGCAACGCCGCCAGTGCGCCCAAACGGTTCATTTGGCCGGCAGCGCGTACACTTCAATTTCATGCCAGCAATTCAGCGCGCTCAAACTTCCGCCCCTGGTGTAGCTGCGAACGTAGCGGCCCTTCGCGCTTTTGCCGTCAACGACTCTTCCAAAGTGCGTCTCAAAGTATTCACGGTCGGTGCCGACGCCGAGGCCGGACGAATTATCCACATCGTTGTTGAACACCGCGGTCACTGGCTTTTGGAATTCGGGATCGTCGGAAACCTGCACGATCACGTCGTGCATGACTTGGATGTAACGGTGGTCGTGCCACAGGACGATGGCGCAAATGGAATAGGACGCCCCGAGGTCCACCTGGATCCATTGCGAGCCTTTCTTCATTTCCACCACGTCGTAGTCGAAGGCCTCCTTCTTGCCGTCAGCGAGTTGGTTCAACTCGCCGGTGAAGGGCTTGACGCTGCTGGTCACCGGTTTGCCGGCGGCGACATTCTTCACGCCCTTGGGCACGAGGAAAGGCGGCGGCGCCTTGTCAGAGTAAGGTTCGGTGTTTGGCCCAAGGGGCTGGTCTTCGCGTGTACCCTTGAGCGTAGCTGCAGGCAACTCCAACGCCAGAGCCTCGGTGAGTTTCGCGGCCGGGGGCGGGGATTTGCCGGCGTCGGCACCGGACGCGAGCGCGGGGAAACATAACGCGATAAGTGCCATGGTTGCGGCGAGGCTGGCTCTTACGCGAACCGCCCCTGCAAAGTTCACTTTTGTGACAATCCCACAGAGAGAGCCGTTGTTTCCAGAAACAGGACCTGGATCCATATAAAAGATCATTTGGTCGGCAGCGCGTACACTTCCATTTCCTGCCAGCAATTCAGCGCGCTCAAACTTCCGCCCTTGGTGTAGGTGCGCACGTAGCGGCCTTTGGCGCCTTTGCCGTCAACGATTTTCCCCGCGTGCGTCTCGAAATATTCGCGGTCCGCGCCGACGCCGAGGCCCGAGGAATTGTCCACATCGTTGTTGAATAACGTCGTCACGCCGCTCTTGAATTCCGGATCGTCGGAAACCTGCACGATCACGTCGTGCATGAGCTGGATATACCGGTGGTCATGCCACAGGACGATGGCGTAAATGGCAAAGGCCTCGCCCAGGTCCACCTGCACCCATTGCGAACCCTTCTTCATTTCCACCGCGTCGTAGTCGAAGGCCTCCTTCTTGCCATCGGTGAGCTGGTTCAGCTCGCCGGTGAACGGCTTGACGCTGCTGGTCACCGGCTTGCCGGCGGCGACATTCTGCACGCCCTTGGGCACCAGGAACGCAGGTCGCGGTTTGTCGGAGAGCGGTTCGATGTTCGGTCCCAAGGGAATGTCTTCGGGCGTGCCCTTGAGCGTGGGCGCGGGCAATTTCAGCGCCAGCGCCTCGGGGTCTTTCGTGTCAGCGCCGGGCGCGGGCGTGGCGAAACGCAGCGCCACCAGGGTGACAGTGAGAAAGAGTCCGGTTTTCAGGCCGGATTTGAAAAAGTCAAAGTTCATAAGCTTCATATTCGTTCCCATACGATAGAGAAACGGCCCCGCTTATTCAAAATTAAAATTGGCTGCCCTAATTTAGGGCGCATCCGCGCAATGCCCCGGGGCGCGGGCGGTCCCTCGCCCGCAGCACGCACGCACGCCAGAA
>JALOTT010000297.1 GCA_025457745.1 Verrucomicrobiota bacterium | reverse complement strand
TCACGAACCAGGAATACAAATACGCCTTCAACGGCAACGTGGGCATCGTGGCTGGCGCGCCGCTCGGCGGATTGGTCGAGCGCGACCCCGGCGACAAATACGGCCTGGCGCGTGAATTGATTCATCCCCTCTTACCCTGGCAGCGGGAGGTCAAGTATCACGGTCCGCTCCAGGTTGCGGCCATCAAAGGCAATGGCCCTGTTCCGGTGGGGCGAGCGTCCCCACGAGCCGGCTCGCGGGGATAGTCGCCCCACCGATTTTGATTCAGACAACCTGTCCTCGAACCGCACCACTGTTCTCGGCGCATTATTTCAGCCAGTATAACTCCCTCGTGTCGGACCAGGTTTTTCCCTTGGCTGCGGCGTCGGGCAACGGCGATTGGCACGGATCGGTTTCCTTCCACCAACGCTGCGTCTCGGGATCGGCGGCCATGCGTTTCATGTCGGCGTCGAAATCCTGGCCGGTGTATTCGAGGTAGGCGAAGAGGTGGAGCTTGCCGTCAATCTCGCGTTCGTGGATGGAGAAGTTCTGGATGTGGCATTCCTTGAGCATCCGGTTCACGCTGGGCCACGGGTTGGCGTGAAGCTGGCGGTAGTATTCAGCTTTTTCGGGTTTAAGTCCGGTGATCCAGGCGTACCGTTGCGGTGTTTTTTTCGTTGCGCAACCGGTGAGTAGTATGGCGGCGGAGAGGAGACAGAGGCTGGTTTTCATAGTGGTGGTCATGGTTCTTAATACGAAATGGTTTTGCTTTTGCCCGGACGCAGGTTGAGCAAGGTCAGGCGCTGGCCGTGGCGCACCCGGACCTTCGTGCCGCCAGTGCTGTGAATCGCGGCCGACAGCGGCTCGCCATCTTTCCACATGAGGTCCACGGTGAAACCGCCGCGCGCTTTCAGGCCTTTGACCGAGCCGTCGGGCCAGGCTTGCGGCAGCGCGGGCAGGAGTTCGATCTCGCCGGCGTGCGACTGCAGGAGCATTTCGGCGACGCCCGCGCAGCCGCCGAAGTTGCCATCAATTTGAAACGGCGGATGGAAGCAGAAAAGGTTCGCCGACGACCCACCGCCGCCAAAATAATTCATTCCGGAGGTGAACGCCGGGCGCAACAACATCTTCAGCAGTTGGTGCGCGCGGTCGCCCTCATGCAGCCGCGCCCAGAAACTGATCTTCCACGCCAGCGACCAGCCGGTGCCTTCGTCGCCGCGGACTTCGAGCGATTTGCGGGCGGCGGCAGCCAGTTCGGGCGTGCCGCGGCGCGTGATTTCGTAACCGGGATACAGCCCATACAGATGCGAAACGTGTCGGTGGTGTGGTTCCGGCTCGGGATACGGTTCGAGCCACTCCTGCAAACGGCCGTCAGGGCCAATCTGATTCGGAGCCAGCCGGGCGCGCTTGGCCGTGAGTTCGCGGCGCAGGTCGGCGTCCATCTTCAGGATTTCGGCGGCGCGGGCGGTGTTGCCGAAGAGTTCGCGCAGCAATTGCATGTCAATCGTCGGGCCGAGGCAGACATGCGCGACTTTGCCATCGGGCAGTTTGAACTGGTTTTCCGGCGAATTGGACGGGCCGGTGACGAGCCATTTTTCCTTCGGTTCTTCAACGAGATTGTCGAGGTAGAACAGCGACGATTCCTTGAGGATCGGGTAGGCCCGGCACAGGAAATCGCGGTCGAGCGTGAAGGCGTAATGTTCCCAGAGATGCTGGCACAGCCACGCCGAGCCGCTGACGGTCGCACCCCAAGTCGCAGATTCGCCGGGCGAGGTGAAGCCCCAGGGATTGGTGATGACGTGCGCCACCCAGCCGCGCGCGTTATAATAGGCCTTCGCCGTCCGGCGGCCCGGTTCGACCAGCGATGCGATGAGCTTGTGTATCGGCTCGTGCAACTCGGAAAGGTTGCAGACTTCAGCGGGCCAATAGTTCATCTGGACGTTGATGTCGAGATGCCAGTCGCCATTCCACGGGGTCTGGATTTCCTCGGCCCAGAGGCCTTGCAGGTTAGCGGGGAGTCCGCCAGGGCGCGAGGAACTGATCAGAAGGTAACGGCCAAAATTGAAATAGAGCGCTGCCAGAGCCGGGTCCGGCGCGCCTTGCGCGAAACCCGCCAGCCGTTGCGGTGTCGGTCGGGCGCTGTTGGCGCTTACCGGCAGATTCAGTTCCACCCGGTTAAACCATTTCCCGTGATCGGCCTGTTGCGCGGCGCGCAGTTCGGCGAAGGATTTTTTCGCCGACCGGTCGAGATCGTTTTGCGTCGCCGCCACCGGATCGTCCAACTGGCGACCGGCAAAGCCTTTGTAGTCCGTCGCGGCGGTCAGGAGCAGCAAGACTTCATCCGCATTTTCCACGACGAGCGTTTTGCCGTCGGCCTTCACCGCGCCGCCGCGGACGAGCGCGCGCAACCGCGCCGCGTAGCTCACGCCCTTGCCGCCGCGCCCGTCGTTCAGGGTGCCGGTCATCAGCAACTCGCCGGCTGCCGTTGCCGTGGTCGCGAACCGCTCCGGCCGGTCCAAGGCGATGGTGAATGACAGCGATCCCGGTTTCCCGGCGGTCAGGCGCGAGACGAACACTTCATTGGGAGCGCTGATGAAATGCTCGCGGGTGAAGCGCACGCCGCCGCTCTGGTAAACGACCTTCGCCAGCGCCGAGCGCAGGTCCATCGTTCGCGAGTATTCCTCCGCCTGCACCTGCGGATGGCCAAACTTCAATCGCAAATCGCCGAGCGTCTGGTAACAGCCAAAAGGCAGGTTGGCGCCGTTGCCATGACCAGAACCTTTGGCCTGGCAGGTGAAGTTGGCGTTGACCAGTTTCTCCGCCTCGACGTTCTTGCCTTCGAGCAGGAGGCGGCGGATTTCTGGCAGCGCCTGGTGCGCCTCCGTCCGATCGGCGTTTTCGCGCGAGCCGGACCAGACCGAATTTTCGTTCAGCACGATCCGCTCTTCCGTCAGCCCGCCAAACACCATCGCGCCGATGCGCCCGTTGCCGAGCGGGAGCGATTGGTGAAAATTCGTCGCCGGCTGGTCGAACGACAATGTAGTCGTCGGATCGGCCGCAGACATTGCCAACGGCAATGCGACCAGCGAGAGGAGCAGGCTCGCGAGGACGCTTGCCCCACCCGGGGCAACGGTCCTGCCAGTGAAGCAGCGGGCTTTGATGTTAAAAAGCCTTTTCATGGTTAAAGCCGTTCAGCCAAAAAACCGCAGGCAGTTTCCCGAACACAGACAGCGCTGGCCAATCAATTTTTTGACATGCGGGAACTCGGTCCTGCGCAAAACCCAAGGCGTGAGGTAAAGTTCCCCCATGAAAAGAGCCGAAGTGCAACTGCCCGACACGATTTACCAGCAGGTCGAGGGGCTGGCCGCGCAGTTCCACTTGACCGTGCCCGAATTCCTCTGCCAGGCCGCGGAACAGATCGTTCGGCGACAAGCCAGGCCTCAGCCCAAACCCAACGGTGAGTGGCGGTTCCCGGAAGGCCGCCGCCTCGGGGCTTTTCGCGCGCCCGTTGGCGACTGGCGTCTGCTGGCGAACGAAGCCGCCGATTAAGGCGCCATGATTTCGTTCGACACCAATCTGCTGCTTTCCTCGCTGAATCAGGACTGCGCCGAATACCGGGACGCCCGGGCCTTCTTCGCCTCGCTGCCCACGGCGCCCGGCGCGGCGACAGCACAGGCAACGACCAACTGCCACGCGCTCAACAGAACGGCGAGCATTGGCCTGACTCTGCCACTTTTGAACCAGCCTTTGGCTCTGGTTGCAAACTTGCCTTCGAATCGAAACGCGTTCATTCGAAGCGAATCAGTCCACGTGAAAAACCTCTTCCATGTTTGCCCACCATTCGTCAGACGCACGGCTATCAAGAGGCTTCTGGCACGGCTTGCAAACGGCCCACCACTTTTGCGTGGTCGGGTCGGCAGCCATCTTGGCCATGTCGCCGACGAAATCAGTGCCGGTGTATTCAAAGTAGCTGAAGAGGTAATGCCGGCCATCATCCAACTGGCGCAGATAAATCGAGTAGTTCTGGACATGGCACTGCGTGATCATCTTCAAGACCTCCGGCCAGACGGCGGCATGCAATTGTTTGTATTCCTCCACCTTTTCCGGGCGGAGGCCGATGACTGAACCGTAGCGTTTCACTAGCGTCCTTTCATTTGGCGGCGAGGTCGCCGAGATAATTCCCGTAAGTGAGCAGTACCACCGCGCCGGTGAGCACCAGCAGTGCGAATGCGACGGTTGTGTGTGTCACGCGGCGGCACGCGCGCCATTCGCGCAGCGCCACGCCGACGAGGTTGCTGAAGAGCACCAGCATGATCATGTGGATGGCCCAGCTCGTGAACTTGTAATGTCCCATGCGGACATGGCCAAGGTTGTAAAAGAAAAACTGCCCATACCAAAACAGGCCGGTCACGATGGCCATGACCCAGTTCAGTGGCAGGCTGGCCTTTTCTGGACCGGCGGGGAGCTCGACCAGTTCACCGAGCGTGCGGTGCTTGCGATGCAGGTAGAGACAGTAAATCGCCGTCGTGATGAACGCGCCGGTGTTGGAGAAGATGTAAACGACATTGCCGCGCCACATGCCCGCGCCGTGAGCGGACGCCACATCAGCTATCGGCTCGCCCGCCTCCAGGGCGAAACCGTAAACCGCCGACAGCACGCCCGCGAGCAACGACAGGGCGAGCCCTTTCATCAACGAGAACTCGCCCTTCGCGTCTTTGGCCGTCAAATCGTTCTCTTTGAGCCGCCCCGCGAAACCTGTCAACGCGATGCCAAGCGTGCCGACGACTATGCCGAGGACAATCCAACCCGCGCCCGGCTTGCTCAACGTCGCGCCCAGCGTGCCTTTGACCAGCGGCGGAATGAGAGTCCCGAGCACGCTGGAAAGCCCGACGGCGATTGCGTAGGCGAGCGAGAAGCCGATGTAACGGATCGAGATTCCAAACGCCGTGCCGCCGATGCCATAGGCGGCGCCGAGCAGGAAGGAATTGAGCATGGCGTCACGCGGCGCTTCACGCAGCACAACGGCGAGGTCGGGAATAGTCAGCAACGCGCCTGCGATAGGCAGCAGAAACCAACAGAACGATGCCTGGGTGAGCCAGTATGTCTGCCACGACCAGCGTTTGACCTGTTTCTGCGGTGTGTAGCAGGTTGAGGCGAAGAACGCGCCGACGGCGTGCAGCAACACTCCGAGCAGGGGACTGGGGGTGACGGTATTCATCAGGCTTAAACCGATCTTCTACACCTTGATTTTGTATCCTGCTGTGCATGAGCGAGGTGCAAATATGCGAATCGGCGTTTGGCACTACATATTGCTCATGGCGTTG
>JALOTT010000026.1 GCA_025457745.1 Verrucomicrobiota bacterium | reverse complement strand
GTCCTCTCCCATATATGGAGCTACAGTTATAGCATCAAATGGCATGTTCCCGAGAAAGGCTTTTGCATACATCTTAGAGGTATTGCCTATATCACCCCGTTTGGCATCGGCAATTACAAATATGTCGGGATAATTTTCCTTTATATATCTTACTGTTGAGTCGAGTGATCTCCAGCCATCCACACCGGAAGATTCATAAAATGCTGAATTTGGTTTAAATGCAACGGCATATTTATGAGTTGCATCGATTATCCTCCTGTTGAATTCGAAAACTGGATCTTTTTCCTTTTGAAGGAACATGGGTATTTTCTCAACTTCTGTATCGAGTCCAACACAAAGGAAGGAGTGTTTCCTTATTATGTTCCTGAATAAATGCTCATGGTTCATAACTGAAAGTATTAAATATTGCTCTCTTTAAGCCTTTCTGCATTTTCAGCCATCTGCAATTTATCAAGTACCTCCTGGATATTGCCATCGAGTATAGAAGGAAGGTTATAAATTGTAAGATTGATCCTGTGGTCTGTCATCCTTCCCTGCGGATAGTTATATGTTCTGATCTTGGCTGAGCGGTCACCGGTAGAAACCATTGTCTTCCTGCGATGAGAAACCTCATCGAGATACTTCTGGTATTCAAGATTATAAAGCCTTGTTCTAAGCTCCTTTAATGCTTCTTTGGCCTGATCCTTGTTAGGTGGCTTTCCATGCCATTCAAATTTGTACTCCATAAATTTTACACCATTACCGGGAATGGTGTGGGCAAGGATAACGGTTGGCCTTTGGGTGACTGTCTTGGCCATATTACATGCGCTTACAATTTCTTCTATATTATGGCCGTCTATCTCTATAACAAACCAGTTAAAAGCCTCCAGTTTAGCCCGGAGGTTTTCCAAAGGCATAACCTCTTCAGTTATACCGTCTATCTGGATGTTATTTCTATCTATGATCCATGTAAGGTTGCTCAAATTCTTGAAATAGATCGCAACAACCGATGTTGTGCCAGACTTTCGCGCTTCCAACTGTCGCTGGATAAAATCTGTCTGAAACAAGGCAATCATGAAGCGCGGTTCAATCGAACCATTGAACCGAATTCGCATGATGTTGTTGTTGAAAAGATATGCCCCGCCGCTTTCAAACAACGCGGTCTTACCAACGAGTTCGCGGGAATTACGGGTGTTGAAAAGAAAATCGCCGACACGCAACGAGAACTCCGCGACTTCGTCGGCATTCGCGTTGACACGCTTGATTGGCGCAAGTGCCAAGTTTCCATCGCCAAGAATCGCGTCCATTCGCACATACGGAAAGGGCAACGAGTCATCCGTCTCTTTTGCGCCGCGAACTAAGCCAAGCTTCGTCGAAACGATGACTTCTCCAAATGTAGCCGAAGGCCAGCCCAGCGAGTTTGTTTCAGGGTCGCCGAATATTTCGTGAAAAAGGGCGGGGATGAGTTGGGCGGTGCGGCGGTCGGCTTGGGTGCGGAGATTCCGCAATTCGTCCGCTTCGTCCAGCAGTTTCACGATCCGCTCCTGTTCCGCCAGCGGCGGAACGGGAAGATGAAATTTGCGGAGCGTGGTTCGACTTACTTCTTTGAAGGTCGTAGAGCCTGAAAGTCGTGCGATGTCCTCCCGGTGAATCCAAAGCGCGTAAGCAAGAAAGCGTGAAGTCACTTCGGGATGCGGAACGAAATTCGCGAATCCCTGATTTGTGGTCAGCGGCATGTCTGCGACGGCAACTTTGCCAATGGTTGCGCGTGAGGAGAACAGGACTGTGCCTTTTGGAACAACCGTTGCGGAACTATTATCGAGGCCAGATTGCGTGATTCTGTCTTTTGTTTTGCTGACAATAGAAATGCCTTCATCGGGCATCGGTAAATCGGTCGGAGTTACCCAATGGATGTCGCCGCCCCAAAACTCTGGATTGGCGCGTGACGGAGTGCTGCCGCCGAACAAGTCTGCAATTTGCTCCAACGGTTTTGTCGGCCAGCGTTTCATTTCTTGCCGCCGGCTTTTCGTTTCGCGCGGCGCGGGGCGCGGGTATTGGGTTTGCGTCCGGCGGCGGGCGCGAGGCTGCGTTCCAGTTCTGCTTCGACTTCCGCGATGGCCGGCAGGCTGGATTTGAGGTCGGCGGGCAGCGCGCGGGTGAGTTCGTATTCAGACACGCCAATGGCCTTGCGCATGTTCTTGAGCGCATACTCGGCGATGATCTTGTTTTTGTCCTGGCAGAGGATGAGGCCGATGGTGGATTGGTCGGCGCAATGGCGCAGGCGGTCGTCCACCACGTTGCAGTAGAAATTCATTTTTCCGGCATACTCCGCCTTGAACGGCCCGCGTTTCAAATCCACGACCACGAAGCAGCGCAGGCGGAGATGGTAGAACAGGAGATCCAGGTAGAAGTCGTCTTCGCCCACGTCAAAATGGTACTGGCGTCCGACGAAGGCAAAACCCTGGCCGAGTTCGAGGAGGAATTTTTCCAGATGGCGGAGCAGGCCCAATTCGAGTTCGCGCTCACGGAACGGTTCGGCCAGCGTGAGGAAGTCGAAGATGTAGGGGTCTTTCAAGACCTGCTCGGCGAGGTCGGATTGCGCGGGGGGAAGCGTGGCGTGGAAGTTGTGAACTGCCTTGCCCGCGCGGGCGTGCGCCTGGGATTTGATTTGCAGCGCGAGAATGTTGCGACTCCAGCCGTGTTCGATGGTCTGGCGCATGTACCAGAGGCGGGTGGGGAGGTCTTTGACCTGTTCCCAGAGCATCACGTTGTGACCCCAAGGCAATTGTGAAACAAGCTGTTTCACCATTCGGATGTCATTCGAGACGGACCATTGTGCCACAGGCTGTGGCACAATTTCGCCTTTTGGTAATTTCGCCGCCGTGGTCGCTTCAGGCAAAAGTGCCGCAGCCTGCGGCACAATTGATCCGAGCGAAGGATATTCGCGCGCGAAGGCCAGCATCCGCTTGATATTCCGTTCGGAAAATCCTTTCACTTCAGGCAGCGCATTCGCGATGTCCCGCGCCAACCGGGGAATGACGGCAGCGCCCCAGCCTTCGCGCAACTGCCGTTGGGCGATAGTCCGGCCAACATCCCAGTAGAGGTAAATCAATTCGGCATTGGCCGAGAGTGTGGCGCGCACTTGCGCGAGGCGGATGCGTTCTTTGACGGCGCGCAGAAAAAGTCCATAGCCGGTGGGCAACGGGCTGGCGGCAGGGGTGGCGGGTTTCTTTTTCATGCACGTTTGGCGAGTTGCTTTTGCAGTGCCTGGCCGCGCCGGATGATTTCGCTTTCGAGCTGAAGCACGTCGCCGAGAATTTCTTTGGGCGCGTCGTGGTTCACGGTTTCGGTGGTCACGGGCTTGTAACGGCCCGCCGCCAGACTCCACTCGTTCGCTTTGATTTTCTCTATCGGCACGCGGTAGCTGTTTGGGCCTTCGTCGCGGTTTGGCCATTTCGCCAGCACGTCGGGAATGTCGTTGGCTTCAATCGGCGTGCGTTTGTCGTCGAGGCTGTAGCCATCGGCGGTCAGATCGTAAAACCAGACGGATTTTGTTCCCATCGCTCTGGTAGGGACGCGTTCCACCGCGTCCCCATCTTTTCGGGAGGAAGTTTGGGGCGCAGTGGAATGCGTCCCTGCCTTTTGGAAGATGAGCGCAGCGGTGGCAACTCCGGCGTAAGGTTTGAAAACACCGCTCGGCAGACTGATGACAGCTTGCAAGTCGCACTCGGTCAAAAGCATTTCGCGCAATTTAGTCGCGGCGTTGGTCGAGCCGAACAGCACGCCATTCGGCACGATGACGCCGGCACGTCCGCCTATCGTTAGATGGTCAATGATCCATTTCAGAAAGAGCAATTCAGTGGCGCGGGTGTCCAATTTGTAATTGAGGTCGGCGAGGATGCTTTCATCCTGCACCTTCCCGGCGAACGGCGGGTTGGCGAATATGATGTCGAACAACAGGCCGGGATATGTGCCGCCGAAGCCGGTCGTGAGCGGATTGAAATGGTCAATTCTGGCGCGTTCCAACTGGTGCAAGTAAAGGTTAAGGATGGCGATTTTCACCATGTTGGCATCGTTGTCGAAGCCCGTGAACGCTTGTTCCTCAAGGAATTTCCACTGCGCGGGTTTCAGCATTGAGCCGTCAATCTGACCGCGCCGCCGGTCCGCCAGTTTTGTATTCTGAAGCAGGATGTGGACGAACGCGGCAATAAGAAAACCTGCCGTGCCTAACGCGGGGTCGCAGATCCGCTGGCCGGGCTGCGGGTTCACCAACGCCACAATCATGGCGATGATGTGCCGGGGGCTGCGAAACTGGCCGTTTGTGCCAGACGCGGCGAGCTTGGAAAGGAGATATTCATACATATCGCCTTTGAAGTCGTGCCCTTCATGGGCAGCCAGTTCCAACTCTTGAATGCCCTGAACCACGGCGCGGAGCGTGGGGCGGTCATAAATTTTGAGGGTGGCGCGGCTGAACAAAAGTTTGCCGGTGTCGGTCAAGCCGGGCAGTTCGTGCAAACTTTCAATGGCGTTGCGGATGGTATCGAAGAGTTCGTCGCCGGTAAGGGTGACGAAATTGCCCCAAGCGTAGCGCGACCACTTGCCGGAAAAAATACGTTTGTATTTTTTATCCAGCGCGGCAAAGGTTTCGTCCTTCTCGGTGAGCAACCGGAGAAAAAGCAGATAGGAACACTGCTCAATCGAATCCATCGGGTTGTTCACGCCGCCCGCGTAAAGGATGTTCATGAGCTGGTCAACTTTTTGACGCAGCCCCGAGGAGAAGAAATTTGAGCCGTTGGTTGTGATTTGGGTATCGGAAGCCATTGCGTTGTAATTTTACGCCACCAACGAACTTGCAAGCAAGGACTGCCGGACCAGGCTGGACTGGCGCAACGCTTCAAAAACATTCTCGCGCGCGTCAAAGCGCGACAAGGCAGCAACGCCGCCAAGCCGAGTGAATTGGCCGGCGTTGAAAATGGTCATGTCGCCGTCTATGAATTTGCGGAGCGAACTGGAATCTTCGGCAATCAATTGCGCGGTGGCGTCCACCCATTTTTGTTCGTTGTAACGGAGGTTGAACCGCGCAGAGATGGAATCCACCGTGTCGCCCACAATCGCGTCGCGGGTCGGGAGCGGTTTGCGCCCGACCGCGTTATACACAAAGGCCGGGGTGCTGGCGGGCACGCCGTAAGACATGATGAGCTTGTCGGGCGAGTAGAACATTTCCGGGCGGTGGTAGAACTGCTCGTTGACGATGGTTTCAACCACGTCGTCGTCTTCGGCTTCAACGGCGGCTTTAAGGTCGGGCGTGCTGGCCACGAATTCGCGGATGTCGCGCTCGTAACCGCCGCGAAATGTCATCACGTCCACCTTTTCACCGTTCGGACCAACGATGGTGATTTCCCGGCTGACGAGCGTGTCCACACCTTCCCATGTTGGAATGACGCGGGGCGGTTGAGGTTCGGGTGTTTTGCCGTCACCTTCGGAGAGGGTATCGCCCTGCGGCGAGTGGGGCGGGTAGGTTTCGCGCGGTTCTTTCTCTTTCTTCCCGCGTGGAATTTTCAGCGGGATGGTGTAGTCGTATTTTTCCTCGAAGTATTCGGCGACCGCGCAGAAATCCAGCATGAAGAAATTTTTCTTGTCGTATTCGGTGTTGCCGATCTTGAACTTAAACAACCGCGTGCCGCGTCCTTTGATCTGGATGTATTCGGTCGGGGAAAAGATTGGACGCATCAAACCGATATTCAGCAGGTCGCGACAATTGTAGCCGGTGGAAAGCATGTCCACGGAAACGGCGATGCGCTCCGTGCGTTTGCCGTCGCGAAATTCCTTGGCGATGGATGAGGCGTCCTCAATGCGGCTGGTGATGGTGACGGCAATGCCGGGCTGAAGCCCGTTGAACATCTTGGTCAACGCTGTGGCATGGTCTTGGTTGACGGCAAAAACGAGAGACTTGCCGAGAACGCCGGACGGATCGTGTTGCGCTTCTTTCAGGAAAGCTTCGCACATGACGCGGTTGCGCGCGGGCGTGAAAATTTTTCTTTCAAGGTCTTTGACTTTGAAATTCTCCTCCTGCTCGTTGATGACAACTGCCCAGCCGGATTCGTCGAGGGCTTTTGTCGTGATGTCGGAACGCAGATCAATGATTTTCGGCAGACACAAGAACGGGCCTTCCGGGTCTTTCACCGCGTCAATGATGTCATAGCGAAATGTGGGGAAGCCCGGTTTGCAGCCGAAATAATTGTAGGTGTCGCGGAGCAAACGGATTTCAAGTGCTTTCGGATTTTCCCTTTGAAGTTCCTCGACGTTGACGTTTTTCAGATACGCTCTCGGCGTGGCGGTCAAACCGATGCGGGTCGCCTGGAAAAACTGAACGACTTCGCGGGCATCGCCGTAAATCGAGCGGTGCGCCTCGTCGTTCACAACGAGATCAAAATGGAATGGCGTGAATTCCTCGCGGTAACGGCGATCCACCATGAGGGATTGCAACGTCGCAACCACGACCGACGAACCAAGCAATTCACCCGGCCTGCGGCGGGCGGTTTTGTAGAGGACCGGCTTGTATTCCGCGAGAAAGATATTGAATTCCTCAAGCGTCTGCTTGGCGAGTTCAATGCGGTCAACGATGAAAAGCACGCGCTCGGCATTGCGGGTGGTAAGGAAGCGACGGATGAGCGCGGCACAAAGAAGCGTCTTGCCTGTGCCGGTGGCCATTTCCAACAAGAATTTGCGGAGAGCTTTTTCGTCGAACAACCGCGAAACGGTGTCCATCCCGGCAATCTGATAGCCGTGAATGGACAAGTCGGGTCGGAATTTTTTGAGATAATCGGGTTTGATGATCTCGCTCATCAACGGGCGCGGGGGCTGGAGATTTTTGAGACGAAGCCGTTCCAAGTCGGCACGCGACGGCAGCCGTTCAATGCGGTAGGCGTCCTGGTCTTTGCGCGTGTAATTCCAAAACCAATGTTCGCGACCGTTGGAAAGAATGACGAATGGCGCTTTTAGATTTTCAGCGTAGCCGTGCCCCTGTTCTTTTGCGTCGTAGGGATCAACGTCTTCGCGCTTGGCTTCCAAGACACTCAACGGGCCGCGTTGGCCGCCCAGCAAATAATCAGCGCGACCGGTGGTGGTGTTCAATTCAAAGCGGACTTGGTGGGGGTCGAGCAAATCCCAGCCGCTGTCTTCAAGCGCCTTGTCTATGAGAACACGCGAAAACGCTTCATTTTGGCTGGTCGGCATAAGTGCGAGGCAATCACCCGCACTGGGCTTTGTGCCGTAGCGCGTGGTCCACCAGCACGAGGGCGGTCATCGCTTCCACTATGGGCACGGCCCTGGGCAACACGCAGGGGTCGTGCCGGCCGCGCCCGGTCAACGTGGTGTTGCGCAAGGATTCGTCCACGGTGAGTTGCTCGCGCATGACAGTGGCGGTGGGCTTGAAGGCGACGCGGAAGTAAATCGTCTGGCCATTGGAGATGCCGCCCTGAATGCCGCCGGAGTGATTGCTGGCGGTTACGACCTTGCCTTTGCGAACGCGGAACGGATCGTTGTGTCGCAGGCCGGTCATCAGCGTGCCGGCAAACCCCGACCCGATTTCAAAGCCTTTCGCCGCGGGCAAACTGAGCATGGCCTTGGCGAGATCGGCTTCCAGCTTGTCGAAGACAGGTTCGCCCCAGCCGGCGGGCACGCCCCGCGCCACGCCGAGGATCACCCCGCCCACGCTGTCGCCGGCCGCCCGCATCCGCTCGATCAGCGTGATCATTTTGCCGGCGATGACGGGATCGGGACAACGGACCAGATTGGCTTCGATGGCGCGCATTTGCACGCGCTCCGGGTCCACCCCGGCGACCAACCGTTGGATCTGCTGGACACAGGCGAGGATTTCCACGCCGAAACGTTCGCGCAGAATCTTCTTCGCGATGGCGCCGGCTGCCACCCGCCCGATGGTTTCGCGTGCGCTGGCGCGTCCGCCGCCCTGCCAGTTGCGAAGGCCGTATTTGGCGAAATAGGTGAAGTCCGCATGCGAGGGACGGAACTTGGTTTTCATCTCCGCGTAGGCTTCCGGACGGGCGTCCTCGTTTTTCACCCACAAACAAATCGGCGTGCCAAGCGTGCGGCCTTCAAACGTGCCGGAGAGGATTCGCACCGTGTCCGCCTCTTTGCGCGGCGAAACCAGAGGCGACTGACCGGGCCTCCGGCGGTCGAGGTCGGGCTGGAGGTCAGCCGCGGTGAGTTTCAGCCGGGGCGGACAACCATCCACGACGACGCCCACGCCGCCGCCGTGGGATTCGCCCCAAGTCGTGATCCGGAACAGATGGCCGAAGGTGTTTGCCATGGCGCGATTGTGCGGAAAAGGGCCAGCCCGGTCAAACCCGCCGTGGAAGAAATAACGTGGAACAAAAGCTGGCGCTGTCGGTCCAATTGTGTAAAGTCAGCGGTGGGTGAAGTGAAATCGGACAGATTGAAATGAGCACGCCAGGTATCTCGCCGAAGCGAATTCTTGTGGTGGACGACGAACCTTTCGTCTGTGACGCTGTCAAAATGATGCTTGAATTTGACGGGCACAAGATCGAGACGGCCGGCAGCGGCCTTGATGCCCTAGCGGTGCTTGAGAAGGCCAGTTTCGACCTCGTTATCACGGATTTTTCGATGCCGGGAATGAAAGGCAACGAATTGGCGGCCCAGATTCGGTCGCGTAACCCCAAGCAACCCGTCGTGATGATCACCGCCTACGCCGAAATGTTGGCCGCGAACAACACGCCGCTGGACGCGGTGGACTGTCTGATCAGCAAGCCGTTTCTGCTGGAGGATTTGCGCGCGGCCATCGCCAAGGCGACTGCGGCCAGGTAGGAACTCTGCGACCCCTTGCCTAGCCGAGCGTGAGATCTGGCGCTGCTGCTACCACCATTAGCCTGACGACCAACAGATTCAATCGCATCGGCGAGTGGGAATGCTTCGACCATAACAATTACCCACGCGCGTTGAACAACGTTTACGCCGGCTCGAAATACGCTGACACGGTGAGCAAGCTGAAGGGTGAAATGACGCGTCTGCGCCGGGAACTCGACGATCACGACCTTCTACAGGACGTGCCGAAGGGATCCGCGCTCGCGCGGCTGCGGTTTGCGTCCGTAATTTCCCGGTCGGCGCTACGTATTCTGTCAAATTGCCGAAAGTTCGTCGTGAGCAAATAATCCTTCCAGCAAGATGACGTAGCAATTGGGTAATGAACGCGGACATGCCATTCAACTCCGGGTCTCTCACAGGCGCGCGCGCTGCGTCCGCCGCTTCATCCAATGACGCTGCTCGCGGCAAGATTCCCCTGCGAAGACAACTCATGCAATGCGGCGTGGTGGCGGTGCTGGCGCTCGCCGGGTACCTGATCATCAGTCATCTTATTTTACAATCCGTCCGGGTGGTTGGTGTCAGCATGTCGCCCACGCTCAAAAACTCCGGCTTCTACTTGCTCAATCGGTGCGTGTACCTCGTTCGCAATCCGCAACCGAACGACATCGTGGTGATTCGCGATCCATTGGATCAGTCTTACTCGGTCAAGCGCATCATCGCTGGTGCCGGCGACTCGGTTTACATCACGGCCGGACGGGTCTATGTCAACGGGCGCGAGCTGGCCGAGCCGTATCTGTCTCCCAACACGCCAACGTGGGCGTATGAACGCCAGCCTGAAAAGGTGATCCGATGCCGGCAGGACGAATATTTTCTTCTCGGTGACAACCGGTTGAACAGCACGGACAGCCGCGCTTACGGCCCGGTCCCGCGCCAGAACATTCTGGGCGCGATCATTCACTGATTCCGTGTCGCCAGTTCACTGAATCAACCGCAGATTTCCTTTCGAATCGTCCCGGCCGCGTCGCTCGCGGCAACCAAAGCAAACCGGTTCTTTTGGAGGCAGAACTCCACGTCGTCACGCAAATCCGCATAAGCAAGCAGCCGGCGCGCATTCCGGGCCTGGCGCACGGCGCCGGGCAAGTCCCCTTGCGCGCGCAGAAAAACCCGCCGCGCGATTTCCGCCGAGTCTTGCGGCTCGGTTGCGCGCAAAGTTGAAGCGAGCAAATCACACAACGCCCCGGCGGCCAGAACATCTTCCAACGCCGCGCCCTCGCCGGTGCCGGCGCAAATGACCAGCAAATGCTCCGGCTGGCGGCGCGCGATGGCGTCCGCCGTGGCCGAAAGATTCAGGAAGGAACCCACCAACACGCGCCGGGCGCCCGCACAGGCCCGCAGGGCGCGGGTTCCGTTCGTTGTCGTCGAGACGACGGTTTTGCCGGCGACCTTGACGGAAGTGAATTCGCGCGGGGAATTGCCCAAATCAAATTCAACGCCGCCGGTCAAGGCTGCGCCAATCTTCAAGCCGTCGCGCTCGCCGGCCAGGAGAACGTCCGGCCGCTCGCGCCGCAGTTTCAACGCTTCGGAAATCTCCGCCACCGGGATGATGGCTGCCGCGCCGTTGGCCAGCGCCGTGACGAAGGTGCTGGTGGCGCGCAACACGTCCAGGACGACACAGACGGTCGGCTTCAGATCGCGGTCGCACAAAGCGCGAAACTCGGCGGGCGTGAAGAGCACCTCGATTGAGCAAGCCATGCCTGACATTACAGTTGCGCGTCTCTGGTGAAAATATTTTTCGGGCGCTTTGTGCGGATGAAATGAAACAGGTATTGCTGCGCGTAGCCCGCGTTGGGGCCGAAGTGCGTTGCCGCAAAATCCTTCAGCTTCTTTGTCGTCGGACGCTTCCCGCAAAAATAGAGTTCGCGCAACGCGCGCAACACCCACACGTCCAGCGGAAACGCCGTCGGAAAACCGAACGCGAAGAGTAAAACGCAGTCGGCAATCTTGGGGCCCACGCCGGGCAGCGTCAGCAGTTGCGGGCGCGCGGCGGCCAAATCCAGCCGGCACAAATCTGCCAGGTCGCATTTGCCCCCGGCGACCAACCGCGCGGTAGCCAGCAAATACGGCGCACGAAAGCCCATTTTGCACCGACGCAATTCCACTTCGCTCAGGCCCGCCAGCCGCTCCGCCGGCGGAAAGGCGTACGCCAGCGGCTCCCCGGCGGGAACGGTCACTGGGGTTCCGTAACATTGGCAGAGCGTCGCGACGATTTGCCGGATTTGCACAATTTGTTTTGTCGAGGAGAGGATGAAAGAAGCCAGACATTCCCACGGATCCTGGCGCAACAGGCGCAATCCGCGGCAGGCCTGGCTTGCGTCACGCATCGGGATGTCGTCAGGAAACGTCGCGAGGATGTTGTCGAGCGTCACACCGATTTGCAGATAATCGGCCAGCCATTGCCAACTGGTCTGCGGCACAGCCGTTTCGGCAGCGATGTGGTCGCCGTGTTGGCGCAACCTCACCCAGCGACCGTGCGCGACGGCCACCCAGCCTTCCGCTCGCGCTTCCCAGCGAAAGGCCTGTCCCGAAGTCAGCGTCGCGGCCAGATCGTAAGCCCGCGCGCGGAAAACTCTTTCGCGTGGAGCCGGTCGCGGGTCAGCGCAGGTTGCGGCACTCAAAGATCTGGATGGTGTGGAAGACACGGCCATTGTGGGAGACGTCACGTAAGCCCAAATCCGTAACGCTCTCGAATTCCTCGACGAGACGGGCGGGCGGCAGTTTGGGCCGATGGTTCTCTTCAACATAAATGGCGTTCTGCCCTTTCCGATTCCGGTAACCCGGCCAGAAAAAATATTGGTTCGACGGGCGGCTGGTAGTGCGAAAATAAACCAGCGGGTCATGCGGAACGCCGGCTTTGGCTTCCGGCAGATGAAACGCGATTTGACTGGTGCTGGTGTAATGCCCGCCAATGATGAACACGGGTTTGCCCTCGGCCAGCAATCGCGCGCGCGCGTCGCCAACGGCCTCCGCCACTTCCTTCCAGCCAAGCACGCGCGCCGCCAGGTCAATCACGAGCGGAAATGACCGGCCAGAAATTTTACGTATGAGATTCAGGTCATGCAACAGCACCAGCCCGGTCAGGCCGGACACCAGCGCCACGATCAGGAACGGCTTCACGAACCGCGCGCCCGCCGCGTGTCGTGCGTCCCAGTAAATCACCATCACGCAAAACAACGGCAGGATGGAAGGCGCAATCCAGTTGGGCAGTACCCGCGAATGAAACGTCCAGCCGAGGTAAACCAAAAACAAGGGCGCGCCCATGCTGAAAAAATAAACCAGCCGCAGGTCGTGGCGGAAACGCCGCCAGAACGCGACGGCGGCCCACGCGGTCGCGACAAAAAAAATCGGGTTGAGCAAGCCGATTTCCTCTCCGACGAATGCGCCGAAGTTCTCCAGGATTTCTGTCGGTTGCCAGGGTTTGTTCAGTTTCGCGTTGCCAGCCACGTGCGTCGCGGTAATCCAACCGTGTTGCTGGTTCCAAATGATCACAGGCAGGGTGCACGCCAGATTGACGAGCAGCGCCAGATAGGGTCCGGGTCGCCGCAAGTGGATGCGCGCCCGCGGCCAGAGTGCGAAGAATACCGCCCAGCAGAGCCATTGAAACAGCGCGGTGTATTTGCTGAGAAATCCCAGGCCCATCCACAGGCCGACCCACAACCAGGCGCGGGTTTTCGCGTCGGTCTTGATCGCGTGCCAGCCCGCCAGCATCGCGGCGGTCCAGAAGAATACCGACAACGGGTCCACCGTCATCAACGTCGCGCCCACCGCCAGCAAGGGCGTGGCCGTGACGACCAGCACCAGCACGAAGCCGGCGCGGGCGCTGACTTCGCGCGCGAAAAAGCGCAGCATCAGCCACGCGAGCGTCGCCGCAATGAGCGGCGAAAAAAAACGCACCCCGAATTCGTTGTCGCCCCAGAGGTTCGTGCCCAGCCATTGCGTGTAAGCAATCATCGGCGGCTTGCTAAAATAGGAGAGCGCCAGATGTTTCGACCATTGCCATTGGTAGGCTTCGTCGCCGCTCAATTCGATCGTGCCGCTGGCGAGATAACCCCACCGCACCAGCAGCAACACGCCGATCAGAACGTAGCCCGCCCGCAGCCAGTACCGTTCGATTTGCGATTTACGATTTACGATTTGCGATTGGGAATCGGCGCTTGGCGATTGAGTTGTCAGGCCAGGCCCGCGTTCGGGAGTTGGCCCTCTTGGCACCAGCGAAGGCAGTTTCTCCCACCACAGCGGAAACCCCTTGCGCCCGATCCAGCGCCACGCGGCATTGAGCGCGATGACGCCAGCGACGGCGTAGCCTGCGCCCAAGATCGCGCCGGCAAGAACATCGCTGGGATAATGCACGCCGTTATAGACGCGGGAAAAACTCACCGCCACCGCCAGCGGCAACGTCACGCGCGCACTGCGCCGGAAATAAATCCACGCGATCATCGCCGTGGCGAACCAGTTGGCGGCGTGCGCCGACGGCAGGCTGCCGTAGCGATTGCCTTTGCCGACGAGCAAATGCGCTTCGGGAACTGCGACATAGGGCCGCGGCCGACCGACCGCGTGCTTGAGCGTGTTGCACACAAGCCCATCGCCGAGCGGCACGATGAGCGCCAGCATGACGACGAAAAGCAACCCCTTGAGCCGAAACCGCCAGATCACGAGCGCGGCGACGACCAGAACGAGCGGTGCGAACAGCCGGTTGCCGCTCAGCCACGGCATCACCGCGTCGAAGAGCGGATTGCTCAACGACTGGTTGACGAAACGGAACAGGCCGGCGTCCAAAGTTTGCAGCCAGTGCATTGGAAACAGTGTAGCGGAAGACACTGAGTTGAAAATCTAAATGCGATAGCCACTGAAAGGCGCGTAAAGCATTCAGCCGGCAAGATAACTCCAAGCGGGTCGTGCTTTACCCGGCGTTGTCGGAACCGCCAGCCAAGGCGGCGCTTCTTCCACGCGGAATTTTGTCCAAATGATAAATCAAAAAAACGTGCAGGAATTGCTGCAACTCGCGAGTCTGCGCCATGCTGAGTTTGAGCCGCGAAATGGCCGGCCAATCCTGTTTCGCCAGTTCTTCGAGAATCCGCTTCGCCCCGGCGCTGAGCTTTCTTTCCGCAAGGTCCGGCGCCAAGCCGAGCTCCTTCAGGAGTTTGAGTTCGAACGCGAAAGTGGTCTGCGGTTGCGACGGATGCTGCACGAGGTGATCGAGCAAATCGCGCATCAATTCATACACCGTCGGCAGCGGCGTATCGGTTTCGGTGGTTTGCTGGACGAGCGCCGCGCAGTAGGAGGCTTGTTGCAGGAGACCGAGGTCGTTGCGGAGCTTGCGGTGGGTTTCGCGCAAACTGACTTCGCGCAACGCGTGCAGGTCCGAGTGGCGGCTGCGGCTGAAGCTGAAGTCCGCGAGATAAAACAAGTCCAGCTTGCCCGCAAATGGCGACTTTGGGCGTCGCGCGCCTTTGGCCACGGTGCTGATCCGGCCAAACTCCGGCGTGAGCCAGAGGACGATGAGACTCGTCTCGGTCAATGGTCGCGTGCGCAGCATCAGGCCGGTGGCACTTTGAATCATAAACGCGAGGATGGAGGATGGAGAATTGAGGATGGCACGGAGGCGCAGGGCGTTTTCTATCTTCCATCCTCCATCTTCTATCCTCGTTTCTCTGGAAGATACTCCGGCGAAATCGAGCCGAGGCTGATAATGTATTTGATGCCGTCGGCCACGGACATGTCGAGTTTCGTGACCTTGCCCTCCGGCACGAGCACAAGAAAGCCGGACGTGGGATTGGGCGTCGTGGGCACGAACACGCACACGACTTTTTCATTCGTCTTCATCTGCACCTCCTCATGCTGCTCGCTGGTGATGAAGCCGATGGAATACAGGCCTGCGCGCGGGAACTCCACGAGCACGACGGTTTTGAACGCGGTCTTGTTGCCGGAGGTGAAGGCGGCGTTGACCTGCTTGATCGCGCCGTAAATCTTGTTGAGCAACGGCACGCGCAACATCGTTTGGTCGAGCCAGGCGATCATGCGCTTCCCGGCGTAGTAACGCGCCAGCAAACCCACGAGGGACACGAGCAAAACGGCCACCACGAAGGCCGCGAGGCTCCAATACCAATACATCGTGCCTCTGCCGACATCCTCGTGGGTGATGTCCTTGGGCACAAAAAATAACAGCAGGTCCGTGATGCTGGCGATAGTGCCGAACAACCATTTGACGACCGCAAAGGAAATCACCGCCGGCAACACCACGGCCAGCCCGGTCAGAAAATTTCCGCGCCACCGCGCAAATAGGTTTTTCTTCACGGGTGAAGTGTAGTTTTGCGGGCCAGCCGGCTCAAGTGAAAGCGACCGGCCAGCAAACAGAGCAGGCGATTTTCCTCCCGCTTCATCTTGCGGCGGACTGCGGGTCGCCGGTCATCGAAACCGCGCAGGTGCAGCACGCCGTGGACGACATACCGCACCAACTCGGATTGCCAGCTCGTGCGAAAACGCCGGGCCTGGCGGATGGCTTCGTCCACGCAGACGAAGATTTCGCCGTGCAACGCAGGACAGGCGTCGCGCCTGTCTCTAATTCTCTGCAACTTCGAGGATGGAGACAGGCGCGACGCCTGTCCTACACCGTAGTCAAACGTGATCACATCCGTCGCGCCGGCGCGGCGAAGGAACGCTTCGTTCAACCGCACCATCTCTGGCTCGGCGACGAAGTGAACGCAGAGTTCGCAGCCTTCCACGCCGAGGAGATCAACGAGCAGCGAACGAACGATGCGGCGAAGCAGGGGCAGGTTGACGCGTCGGGCGCGCTGGCGATTCCGCAACACTAGAATCAGCTTGTCTTGGTGGGGTGAGCGTTCTCGCGAGCCGACACCCGGTCGCTTCCGATGGCTCGCGAGGACGCTCGCCCCACCCGTCAGCGCAGACGTGCTCATTTGGAGTTCGCGCGAAGTTCTTCGTAGGCGGAAATAATCCGCTGCACCAGGGGATGGCGCACCACGTCGCGCTTGCCGAGCTCGACGATGGCGATGCCCTCGGTGTGCTGGAGGGCGTGATGGGCTTCGAGCAAACCGGAACGTTTTTGCGGCGGCAGGTCAATCTGGGTTTCGTCGCCGGTGATGACGGCTTTCGAGCCGTGGCCAAGGCGCGTGAGGAACATCAGCATCTGCTCGGTGGTCGAGTTCTGCGCCTCGTCGAGGATGATGAAAGCGTTGTTCAGCGTGCGGCCGCGCATGTAGGCGAGCGGCGCGATTTCAATCGTACCGCGCTCGGTGTTTTTCTGGATTTCCTCCGCCGGCATCATGTCGTGCAACGCGTCCTGGAGCGGGCGCAGGTAGGGCGTGATCTTTTCGTAAAGGTCACCGGGCAAAAAGCCGAGCGCCTCTCCGGCCTCGACGGCGGGGCGGGTGAGGATGATGCGGGAAACCTTGCCCTCACGAAACGTCGCGAGCGCCATGGCCACTGCAAGGTAGGTCTTGCCCGTGCCCGCCGGGCCAACGCCAAAAGTAACGTCGTGCTTGCGGATCGCGTCGAGATATTTTTTCTGGCCGACGGTCTTGGCGGTGACGCCGGGTTTCCGGTCATGCGTGAGGACGCGGTCGTTGACGAGGTCTTTGAGGGTGGCCGCGCCTTCGTGTTTCACCACGTTCAGCGCGTGGGTGAATTCGCGGTTGCGCACGGCCGAACCGGCTTTGAGCAGGTTTTCCAGCGAGACGAACAACTGCTTCGCCCGTCCGAGCGCATCCGCCGGCCCTTCGAGTTTGATCCAGCCTTCGCGCGACGTGGCCTTGACGCCAAGCTCGGCTTCGAGGGTCTGAAGATTGCGCGGTTCGTGATTGAAAAGCTGCTGCGCCACGCGGGCGTTTTCAAAATGGAGCGTTTCGGTGGGCATCAAAAAAAAGTGTCAGGTGCGAGATGTCAGATGTCAGGTTTGGGGGGCCAGCGCGGCGCGCAATTGCGCGGCCAGCTCGGTCAACGCCTGTGGCACGACGGATGTGCCGCCGATGACGGGCATGAAATTTGTGTCGCCCAACCAGCGCGGGACAATGTGGATATGCAAATGTCCGACGATGCCCGCGCCGGCGACCTTGCCGAGATTGATGCCGATGTTGAATCCATCCGGCTTCATCAACTGGGTCAATGTGTTCACGCAACGGCGCGTAAGCTTCCACAAGTCGGCAAGTTCATCGTCCGTCAAGCCGTTCATATCAGCGGCCTGCTTGTAGGGCACGATCATCAGATGGCCGCCGTTGTAGGGATAGCGATTCAGCAACGCGAAACAGGTCCGGTCGCGCACGATGACGAGGTTGGCTTCGTCGTCGCTGGACTGGGCGATTCGCGTAAACAAGGTCGCGGTCGGTTCAGTCTTGGGCGCCAGGATGTATTCGATGCGCCACGGCGCATGGAGCGATTCCATGGCGTCAGAGTAGTGACCGCGTTGCGGAAAGTCAAAAGCCGATACTGACAGGGACGCGTTCCATCCGCGTCCCCAATTTCTGCACTCTATCTCCGGGGTAAAATTTATTACGTGGGTCTGGCGAGCAATTTGCGCGGTCGCCTCGGTCACCATCTAAAAGACCGACACCATGATTCGCGGGACAGACTCAGCGTTTACCTGACAATTGGGGACAGTCACGAATGGCCGTTAGTTGAGGCCCAGCAAAACAAACGGGTTTTCAACAGGTTTTTTGGCTGATGCTGAGTTTCTGTGAGGGGTAGTCTCAAGTGCCGGCAAAACCAGGTTCTTTTGCCGGTGAAGGCGCAGCACACCGCAGAATCCGGTGGAACCTAACCCGGCGGAGCCGGAAGCCAAAAGGTGGATGAATCGAGGTGCTGATTGGAGTAGGAAGAGGGTATGAAAACTCAAACGCTGGTGGGTCGGTATG
>JALOTT010000296.1 GCA_025457745.1 Verrucomicrobiota bacterium | reverse complement strand
CGCGGCATTATTCTGCCAGCCTTCAAGTGGGGAATACCATTTCCCAAAAACGCGCTACGCCGAACAGCGCTGTCTATGCACTACAAATTATTCTTAAATGTACCTTTCACGACTGGCTGGGCGGGCAACTCACCCGGAGTATTCAAGGAGTTCTACAAGCGGTTGGTGACAAAACAGGAGGCACGCGACTACTGGGTTATGCTTCCCACTTGGCTCAAGGCAAAAGGAGCGATCGAGGTTGAACTTCCCAGAGGGCACAAGCTGGACTCTGCAATCACAGAAGAGGTTAAGAACGCCGTCGCAGCCGCACGCGAGGCCATGGCCGCGTTCAGGCAGGATGTTACCGCGGCCGCAGTTGTGGAGAGCAGGCCGTCCGAGTCAGAGAAAGTAATTTCGCACCCAATCCCGACCGAGATCAAACACCGTGCGCCTTCGGAGCCTGCCGTTTCAGAACTGGCGACAGCGACACCGCTCTTCCAACGAGAAGGGCTTGAAGACAGAAAGCTACGCTATTCTGCGACATCAGAGCCGGAGTCGGATAAAAATGAGTGAAAACCTGCGGAAGGCGTGAAACAACGTCGTAATCAACTATCACATTGATCGTTCTTTGTAAGCCACTGAGAATTAGCATGTGGGAACTCCGGTTAACCCGCTGAAACAGCAAGGAAAGATATCGAGCAATAGCGAGTTGCATACAGGTATCCCGGAAATGCACTTATCCGTTACGCGGGCCGTAGCAACAATTCCATTCCGAGCGGACTCGCGGCCCATCAGAGATTCGGCCAACTCAGACACGGGTGTGCTCCAGTTCGCGGTTATTCGCAGAGAAAATGGCGAAACACAAAAACGAGAATGGGGCACCACGAAACGCGGAGAAACGACGAGACTACCCGCCCGGATTTGGCACCACCGCCTCAAGCCCCTTCGCCTCTTTCGGAGTTGGATCAGTGGGTATCGGCAGAACGGCTGCTCGAGATTTTATGGGACGAGCAGAGCCGCCCCAGCCTCCAATGGATCAGGAAGGAAACCCAACGAAGGATGTTGCCGCACATTCGGCGGGGGCGACTCATCTTTTACCGGCCGCGCTCGGTCATGGAATGGTTTAGCCAGCGCGAATGTCGGCCGAACAGCATGAAATAGCCGTACACGGCAGGCCGTGCCGGCACGCAATGCAACACGACGTTTTGCCGGCGCGCATCACAGTCGGCGGCGTGACCAACGCCAACGGTACCACGACCAGCAGCGTCACCCATCCAAAGCCTTGCGGATGCGCGCAATGACTCGGCTCTCCTTTTTCACGCCAAGTTCGTGTTGCCATATCCTCAACACCCGCCAGCCGGAAGCCCTCAGCGTTTTTGTCACGAGGCGGTCACGCACTTTGTTCCGACTGATTTTCTTGCTCCAGAAATGTTGGTTGCTTCGCGGACGAGTCGCGTGTCGAGGACAACCGTGCCAAAAGCAACCATCCACAAAAACCGCCAGACGCGACTTGCGAAAAACGAAATCTGGTTTTCCGAACACAGCTTCGTTTCGTCGCCATCCAGAAATTCCCCATTTTAGCATCAGGGAACGAAGTCTTTGTTCCGTGGCGCGATTGCCTTTCGACCGGATCCGGGACATGATCTCGGATCGCAACTTGGTTGAAAAAACGTCTGCCATGAATTCACTTCGCCTCGTCCCGCCCGCAATCCGTCAGCGTTTCAGGGACCTTGCTTCGGTTTTCTTCCGCCGCCATTTCTGCGGGTGACTCGCTGTGCGCACGCGAGCGCGCGTTTCACCTCCACCGCCTGCCGGCGCACCAGCTCCGGAGGCAGGGCGTTGCCAATCATTAAGGCCACTCCTTGTTTTCCTGCCGCAAGATCGAATTTGTATCGCGACGGAAAAGTTTGCAGCAAGGCCGCCTCGCGCATCGTGATGTTGCGGTTTCTCGCCGGATGCAGAAACCGTCCCTTGGATGGATTGAAGCATCCGCCGGTGATTGTCGGCGAGACTTCGTCCCATGCCATGCGGCCGTAGATGTCTTTGAATCCGTTGCATCGCAGGTGACACTCCAATTGCATGTGCTTTGGCAAGTCGCGGCGACTGCCGCCGTTGCGGGGAATCTTCGCGATTTTTCGACGAACTGCCTCGCTGCGTTGCTCAGGCAGGTCGTGCAACGGATCGCCGCTTTTCCCGGCGGGAGGCAGATGTCCTATTGCTTCCCTGACCGTGCGGTGGCTCTTGACCGGCTTTGGAAAACGGACATCGATTCCCCTGCCGGCAACTAAAACGAGACGCCGCCGGCGCTGCGGAACAGCGTAGTCTTTCACATCCACGATGTCCCACTTCACCTTGTAACCCAGGCACTCCAGTGTATCGGTGAAATCCCGAAAGACTTTCTTCTCTGCAAGTCGCGGAACATTCTCCATCATCACCGTTTTGGGGCGCATCTCCTTGACGAGTCTGAGCATTTCCGCAACGAGATTGTTGCGCGGATCGCGATTCCATGTTGCGCCGTTCCTCGTTCTCAAGGTGGAGAAACCTTGACAAGGTGGACAACCGGCAAGCAAACCCAATTGCCCTCGCCGAAGACCAAGCTCACGCAGCCATTTCCGCCCGTCCACGTCCCGAATGTCGGCCATTGTGAGGCGAACGCCGCGGTGATTCATGCGGTAAGTGCGGCTCGCCAAGGATTCGATTTCCAAAGCCGCCGCGACCCTGAAGCCAGCTTGACGCAGCCCCACAGTGACGCCTCCGCAGCCGGCGAACAAGTCTATCGCAACTGGACGCTTCCCCTGCATACCCTTTACGCCTTCCCGTCTTGAAAAATGTCCACCGAGGTTTCAAGGCATGGCCGCAAATCGAAATCGTTCATGCCCAGACCGGACCGCGGTCGCTCGATCCGCTGGTAAATGTCGAACCCGCGCCCGATTTTGATGATCCAACCGTTGTCCAACTTGATCTTGCGGTCGTGCAACCGCGAATCGAACGCAAACTCAAGCGTGATCGAATGTTGCTTTAGATCGTCAACCAGCGCGTCGAGCTTCTCTGAAACTTCCACCTCCTGCGACTGATCATCCGCCCCGGTGACCAGGCGAATCTTTTCCGCCGCCCCGGTTTTCACCGCCAACTCGCAGAATCGCGTAAAATTCGCGATTTGATGGGGTAACCGGATGTACGGATCTTCAATCACGATTAACTTCGCTCCGGCTAAATACGGCCCGAAAATGCTCTCGTAGCTGTATCCGGTGTCGCCGTAATGAATTGTGAAGTGACGGTCCTTTGGCAATGACCTCAACGCCGGTGCAACCGTCGGCTCACCGACCGGCCCGGGTGTCGGCATGACGGCGGTCTTGTCACCCGATTTGGCAGCTGGCGGAGGATCCCGTTCGGCTAATTGACCGACCGCCTTCGATTCCTGACAAAACACCGCCCGCTCCTGACCGTCGGCGGGGAAATACGAGAATTGGATGGCTGCAAATTCATCGTCCGGCTTGCGCTTGTTCAACTGCTCTTTCACGCGCCGGCGCCCCTCCAGCGCATACTCCAGATACTCGTTGAATTCCAGGTCGGTCGGTTCCCCGTGCGGATGCAGCAGTTTCAAAAATCCCGCGACTGTTTTGATCACCGCCGTTTCATCTCTCCCGCGCACGGCGGCACCAAGACGGGCTTTACCCTTCACGAACGCATACCGGTTCGTTTGCTTCGCCACGTGATGCAGTGCCTCAGCCAGATAATCGGTGATGAAACCGTAACTGGCGGTCAACAGGTCGCTGCTGCTCGGCGGAATTTCCCAACCCGGCAGGTAAGTGTGAAACCGATGCAGTAGCGCCAGATCAAAAGCCTCGGGCAATGGCTTGAAAAGATCATGGTCGGGCGAGCGCACCAACGACTCAATCGAGTCGTCAATGTTCCCAATGAACGCCAGGCTGGCGTTGGCGATGATTTCTGCCGGGCCGCGGCTGAAGCGCCCGTTGGCCATGTAATCCTTCATGATTTGAATCGTGTCCCGATCCTTCACGCGGATGCCGGCCACCTCGTCGAAGGCCACGACATCCCAAAACCCGATGATTCCCACGCGCCGGCGCTGGTTGTTGTAGAAGAGCACCGATGTGCTGGTTTGTCCGCCGCTCACCAAAGTTACATACGGCGAAAACTCGCTGAACACGTACGATTTTCCAGTGCCGCGCGGCCCCAGCTCGATGAAGTTGTAATTGGCTTCAACAAACGGGATCAGTCGGGTCAGGAAATGCAGCTTGAGCCGCTTGCTGAATTTCGCCGCCTCCAGCCCCACCGAACGCAGCAGAACATCCATCCACTCATCCCGGCTGAATTGTCGCGCGCCTTCGCAGTAACGGCTGAATTCGAACCTCGAGAGTTGAACCGGCCGCAGATCCTCGACGTAGAAGGCGTAATCGTCATCCTCGACGTCGTTGTAACCGAGGGTGACCTCGGCCCAGATTCCGCCCTCCAGCAACCGGTCGTTTTCCTTGTAAAACTTTTCGTTGATGGCGATGCGCCGGGAGTTGAAATTCTCCATCGCCGCCCAATGCCGCTTCTCGCGCTCCACATACGAGACGTGGATTTTATCAATGAATTTGTGACTGCCCTTCTGCTGCACCAGTGACTGCGCCCGGTTGGACTCGTCCGGCCGGACGTAGTTCTGTTGGATGGTTTCCAGCACGGCGGCGATGCCCGCCTGAATCTCGTGCGGATCGTCCGTCGCGCAAAACTTCGCGAGCAGGAACTCCAGCACAAAGGAAGGCACGTTCGTGCCCTTTTTGATCTGATGCAGCAGATCTTTGCGCACAACGCACCCGGCAAACGCCCGGTTTAACCGTTGATCAAGGTCGTCCATACTAGGTCAGAATTTCTGTTTTCAGTTTCAAGGGTGCTCCGTAAGTCAATCCCGTCTCGGCATCCACCGCGCGCACTTCCATCGCCCCGGTAAAATCTTCCGCCACTCGCAACGGCACTTTCACCGCCTGGCCCGCCTTCAACTTTACCACCCCGGTGGCCGGGTCCACGTGCGCGCAGGACGCCGCTTCCCCGACCACCGTTTCCTGGTCGCCGACCTTCGCCCGCGCCTCCAGCCGGAATGACACCTCGCTCGCAAACAACTCTCCGCCGAACACGCTCACGTCCAGCACCGGTCGGCGCGTCGTCACCGTTCCGGACGCTTCCCCCCGATAGCGCAATTGCACGTCCAAGACGGCCCGAATTTCCGTTTCCTCGTTGCCCAGATCAATCTCAATCAGCGGTGTCACCGCCTCCTGCAGGGAAAGCCCCTCGTGAAAATACGGGTGACGCTTGTTGAATGTTCCCAACGAACGCGGCACCAGGTAAGACTCGATCTCCCCCTG
>JALOTT010000025.1 GCA_025457745.1 Verrucomicrobiota bacterium | reverse complement strand
GCCAAACGAGCGCGCGATGCTCTTCCACCCCTCCCAATCGTCTTTGACGCGATGCTTCTCCAAGCCGCCCGGCTGTTTCACGAGGCGGTCATACCAGCGACGGCGGTCGTGCTGCATTTCCGTCTTGGAGATGCGACCGGAGAAGATGACGGTGTCCATCGGAAATTTTTCGATGCGGAAATGGGTGTTGAAGAAATGAATCGAGAAAATGAAGCCCGCCGCCAGCAGCGCTTCGTCGGAATGAATGATATGCGCGATGTTGATCACCCATCCGGGCATGAACCGGGTGAAAAACACCGGGTACCAAAGGATGAGACCCGAGGAACCGATGATAGCGACGCCCCAGAACACCGCAAAGTAATCGAACTTTTCCCAATACGTCCAGCGGTCGAACGACGGTTTTTCGCCTTTGCCGAAGAACCATTTGTTGTGCGCCACGAAATCGCGCCAATCCTGGAATGTTGGCATTATCGAGTCCGGGCCGAAGAGCACGCCCCAGAGCCGTTTCAGTTGCAGCTTGCCGTTGGCAGGGTCGCGCAACTGGCTTCGGCCGTTCCAGGACTTGCCCACGAGCGAAGCGACATGCAACCCGAAGTAGAGGAACGTGACGATGGCGCCAAAATGATGCAGGGAGCGCGCGGTCTCCGGGCCACCGATGAATCGGAACAGCACTTTGGCCCAATCGGTGTAATAAAACTTCAGCGGCATGCCGGTGATGACCAGCAACAGAAAGCTCGTCACCACGAGGAAATGCAGGAAGCGCTCGAAGGGCACGAAGCGCGTGAACCACTCGTCGTCGGTCTCCGTTTTGACTTTGGCTTCGCGGAACGTTTTCGTGTCGTGCAAGAAGAGGTAAATCACGCGCGCCAGCCAGACGATGGTGTGCAGGCCAAAGAACGTGAACACGCTGATTAGCAAACCGGTCATGCCCACGAACACGAGATGAAGCAACGGATAATTCTTGCGGTCGAGCGGATTGGCGTGTGGCCGGTATTCCGTGAAGCCTGCGGTCGCGCCCGGATGACATTGCTGGCAGGTGGCCAGAATGTTTGTTTTTGAAAGGCGCGACGCCTGATTCGACGGCGGGAGGACATCGTGATGGCCGTGGCAGTCGTAACAGGCGGCCACGTCGGCGGCGACGTTCGGTTTGCCGAGCGCCATCGCCTTGCCGTGGTAGGTGTCCCGGTAGTGGAGCAGCCGACCTTCGTGGCACTTGCCGCACTTTTGGTCGCTGGTGGACTTGAAATGGCCGGACTTGGGCAGTTCGATCTCATGGGCGGAATGGCAGGTGGTGCAGACTGGCGCGTTGGTGTGTCCCTTCGCGGACATCTGGCCGTGGACGCTCGCCTCGTAAGTCTGCTCGACGCCGAGGTGACATTTGCCGCAGGTTTTGGCCACGTTCTCCGGCGCGATGGGCGAACCCGGGATGGTGGCGCGCTTGATGTCATGCACGCCGTGGCAATCGCCGCAACTCGGCGCCACGACCAGCCCGCGCGCCAGGGCGCGTCCGTGAATGCTGTCCTGATACTGCGCCGTGACCTGCGGATACTTAATGTGGAACTTCTCCGCCATCGCCTGGTTGGCGTGGCACTGCGCACACGTGCTGGCGAGATTCAGCTTGAAGACCGGCGAACCGGGGTTCCGAACCGGGATGATGGCGTGGTTGCCGTGACAATCCCCGCACGTGGCGGCGGCCAACGCCCCCTGCGTATGGCTCGATCCGTGGATGCTGGTCGTGTATTCGCGGGCGGCCTGCTCGTGATCTCCTTGAGATTCGTGACAACCGATGCAGTTGGGCTGCTTCGCCGGCACCTCATCGTCCGGATGCTTGCCCGTGATGTCGGGATGGCAGTTGACGCAAAGGCTCGCCCGGTGAACCGAGTTGGAAAAGAGCCCGGCGTCTACGAAAAGGGAGATCTCCTTCCCCTGCGCATTGGTCTTGGTGAGCGTTTTGTCCTCGTGACACTGGAGGCAATCGCTGTTCTTGATGGGCTCGGCCGCCAGAGGAGCCAGGGCGCCCGCCAGCAGGAGGACCGACGTAGCGGTGAGTGACAGCAGCGAACTCGAGTGGGGGATGTGGGGATGGTTCACGATCTTCTAGGGGCCGCCAGTGTGGCAGTCGTTGCAGAAATAAGCCGGATCATATTCTTCTTCTGGATGTTTGAACGGCTGCCCTGCGCCATCCAGTTTCTCCAAATCTTTTGCCGAACCCTGGGCGAGGATCACATGGCAGGTGTTGCAATCCGTGAATTTGATCTTGTGCTGGCCGTCAGCGGACGTGTGCTTGTCGTCGTGGCAGCGGAAACAACCAAGCCAGTCCTTGTGGCCGATGTGCTCGGGGTAGTTTTTCCAACTGGCTTTCATCTCGGGAAAGAAATTCCGCTGGTAAACCTCTTGCAGCGCCGGAATGGCGGATTCGATCCGCGGGTCGTTGGGATATTGGGCCTTCAGTTCCGTGGCGATCTTGGCCAGCGCCTCGGCTTCCGTTGCGTATTCCTGAACGAGGAGCTTGGTGGCCTTGGCGCGGATTTCCGGCAGCGCCGGGTCAATCTTGCCACTGGCGAGGGCGAGGTCGACGGCATCGTTGGGCTTCTGGTAACGGTGGGATGGGCGGTTGTGACAGTCCATGCAGTCCATGCGACGGATCGCAGCCTCGTTGACCTGGTTGGTGAATCCTGTGGCGCGATACTCGACCATCTTGCCGTCTTCGCCGACATAGCGCACCCAGGGGATCTTGAGCCGCTGCGCGTCGGTAGCGATGTATTCCACGTGATTGTTGATGTGCCAGTGAATGCCGCCTTCGTGATGCTGGAGCGGATTGCCGCCGCCCACGCGCAACAGCAGCCGCACCGAATACTCGGTGTTCTCCTTGTTGCTGAGGAAATGGCGGTAGGTCCGAACAACGTTGCCGGAAAACTTCTCCGGCCAGTGGCATTGCTCGCAAGTGTCCTGCGCCGGTCGCAAATTCTTGATCGGGGTCGGCACCGGGCGGGGATAAATATTGGCCGCCACGGCATAAACCTGATGCAGCCCCGACAGCTTTGACTTCACGAACCAAGACGCCCCCGGGCCGATGTGACATTCCGCGCAAGCCACCCGCGCGTGCGAGGAATGTTCGTAGGTCACCTTTTCAGGTTTCATCACGGTATGGCACGCTTCGCCGCAGAAAGTCACGGACTCGGTGAAATGGTAGCTGTGATAGCTGCCGACCGCCGTGATCAACAGAAACGTGAGACTGGCAACGATGAACCAGCCGAGAATCCGCCGGTGGCGCTGCTGCGACAGGTCAATGACGAGCGAAACCGGTTTGGGCGAAACCTTCAGCAAGCTGCGCCGGGCCAGCCACAAGCCCAGCAGGGTCAGGACCAAGCCAATCGTCGTGAAGGTTGGCGCCACCAGGTAGGTCAGCACCCCGACGTAAGGGTTGGAGCTGTGCGCCAGCGAATCAATGACGAACAGCAGGATGAACGCGAACAGACTCGCCGCCATGATGACCAGCCCCGTCAAACTGACCCAGTTGCGAATCAGCGCAGGAAACGCCCGATTTGAAGGAGAGTTTTCTGAGTTCATCAGTTGCAGCGGCGGTCGGTTCACAACCCACGGGTCACTCGCGTCTAATACCGCGGGCCATAACGCCGACCGGAGAATAGCCGACCCTTGAACGCGGCATCAAGCCTCGGGTCGGCCCGCGAGGCCGGACCTTGCTGGCCGACGGGCGACGGCCGAATTATCCGACCAGACTCCGCACCGCCGGCCCGGATCAAGACCGAGCGACCCAGACGGCGCCCGGCGCAATTAGCGGCGACTACTTCTTGAAACTCCGCAAATGGGCCAGGATGGCTTTCGCTTCCTCCTCGGTGATTCCTTCCGTCGGCTTCATGACTTCCTTGCCTTCCTTGTTCTTGAAGCCTTCTTTGATCGCTTTGAGAGCGTCCTCGTCTTTCACGGCTTCTTGAACCTTGGCATCGGTGTAGTCCTTGCAGCCCACTTTCTTCCCCATCACGGTCTGGCCTTTGCCATCCTCGCCGTGGCACTTCTTGCATTTGCTGTCGTAAAGGGCCTTGCCGTCGGCGGCGGCCACATTGCCTGCGGCGATGCCAACGAAGAGCGCGGCAATGAGGAGTATTTTGGTCTGTGTGGTCATTTTCATTTGCGTATCAGTTAGTTGGTTTGTTCGTTTGTTTCTGTCGGGAAATGTTTGGTCGTTTGACAGCACGGCGGGCAATTGTATTCAAAAACGGTACTGGAGGCTGGAATACAACACGTGCGCGTTGAAGTCGTTGTGCCCGCCGGAGGTTTCGTCTTTCGAATGGAAATAGCCATAGCGTAGGGTCAGGCGAAGTCTTTCAGTGAGACGGCGGACAAGTGTGGCCGTGAGGCCGTGTTCCTCCGCGCCGGCCCCATAGGGAAGGCCCGCCAGGGAATTGTCGTCGTAATTGTCCGCCCGATAATAGGTGTAACCGAGGTTCAGATCGGTTTTGTGGTCGAGGGCCAGCCCGGAGTTGAAATTCACCGTCCAGTAGTTGTTCCCGGAGTCGAGCACGGCCTGGGCGTAATCGGATGCGGAAGTCCGGGTTTCGCTCAGGACGTAGTTGAATCCGGCTTGCAGATAGAGCCGCGACCAGGGCGACCAACTGACGTTCTGCGCGATGATGTGGCTCGTCATCTCCGAGGATTCGACTTCGTCGAGGCCGGAGAGGGAGGCCGGCTTCGTATGCACGGTGGATAATTGATATTCGTAGCGGCTGACGAGAGTGAGGTTTGGCGCCGGGCGTAGCGTCAGGCGCACGTTGCCGTCGAAGGTCTCGAAGCCCTGCATCACGAGATAGGCCGGATAGCGGTTGAGCCCGCCGTTGAGGGTGCTATCCAAGTCGTGATTGTAATCGTAGCGGTTCAACTTGTAATAGCCGCCCACGTCCACGGTGACTTTGCGCGCGGGATACCAGCGAACGCCGGCGCTGTATTTTTGAAACCACCGGTTGTCTTCACTGTCGCGTAGAATCGGTCCGCCGAGATACGAACCGCCGCTTTCGTTGAGACGGCCCTGGCCTTCGGTCCATTCGCCTTGGGCGTAGAGCACCCAGTTGGTAAACCCCGTGTAGCGCACGTCCAACCGCTCTCGCACGTCAATGGCGTCGCCGTCCGAGTCGTTGGCCAGAAAACCGTTGAATGGCCCTGTGCCGCCGCTAAACGTCTGGTAGGTGCTTGAGTCGGCATTCCAATCCTCCCGCTGCACGCGGATGGACGGGGTGATCGTCAGATTCCTGGTCGGCTTGGACATCAGGTTCAAATTCAGCACGTATTCGTGCTTGTGTCCGCCGCCGAAGAGGTTGGTGTAGCCCGCGCCGTTGATGGCGTTGGGCGCGTAGCCCAGGTCGAAGTCGCTCCCGTAAATCCGGCTACCGGAGAAGTCGCTGTCCAGATTGACGAACATGAACCCGGCGGAAAAGAACAGGTTCTTCTTGATCCACGTTTCGCTGAAGGCGTGAACGTCGAACAGGTTGTAGCTCGTGCCTTGGCGGTCGGTGATTCTTCTCTCGCCCGCCGCTGCGCCTTCGCCGGGCCATTGCCAGATTTTGCGGGCGTTGTTCAGATCGCCGGTTTCGTAGCGCACACCCAAACCGAAGTCCGTGGCCTTGATGTGATGTTTCGCGTTCAACTCAAAGATGTCCCGCTTCTCATCTATGTCCCAAAACGTCGGGCTTAATCCGCGCGTGTAACCCGGCGAGGGATGGGTGAATCCCCAGCTCGTCGAGCCTTTGTCGCCTTCGCGGTATTGGTGCGTGTACTTGAACGTGAGCGCCGGCCATTTCTTCAACGTCAGCCCACCCTCAAAGGAAATCTCGCCGCGATCCAAGGCCAACGCCTCGTCGTGGAACGGGTCGCCATACCATAGGCCGCCCGGCGCGAAGAAACCGCCATTACCATTGTACCACGTGCGGAATTCCTCGTAATTGAACCGCAGATACCATTTTTCCGGGCCGACCAAGCCGAGGGTCAGCTTGTAATCGTTCTGATCGAACAAGGCTCGGCCATCCACGGTCAGGTTGAGGTTCGTGGCCACCTCGCCCTGGTAGTGCAAGTCTTCGATGCCGCCGAACGCGCCGCGCGACCGCCGTTGGGATTGTTCCGCCTGCGCCCGGCTGCCGCTGGTGATGAAGCCGCCGACGCCGATCTCAACCCAGTTGTTGTAAGTCTTCTTGCCGCCTTCAAAATACTGTTCCGGCGTCAGTTTCTTTTCTTCCGGCTCTTTCTGCTCTTCTGTCTTGGCCGTCTCCTTCGGCGCTTCTTTGGTTTCCTCGGCAGCGCAAGGTGACACGGTCGCGACGCCCATCGCCAGCGCGAAGCACGCCAACCTGACCTTCCTTGATTCGAAAATCATTTTCATTGGCTTGGCGATCACGCGTTAAAATCTGAGGGACGAATTCACGCGCGAGCCGTGGACGGCTTCGTGGCAACCGGCCGTCCAGCAGGCGCCCATGCTCAGGCGTGTGGTGTGGTCGGAGCCGCCGATGCGGATGCTCCCGCCCTGCACCTGTTGGAAGTGGCACTTCAGGCAGAGGTTCGAATCGCGCACGGTCAACATCTTGGCGTTGACAGTGCCATGAGCACCGTGACAGGTGGTGCAGCCTTCGCGCAGAGCTTCGTGTTCAAACACGTAAGGGCCGCGTTGCGCCGGGTGGCAGTTCAAACAGGTTTCGTCCTGGCCGCGCAACGCGGTGCTGCCGCCCAGATGCGCCGAACCTTTGTGCGGCGGATGACATTCGGTGCAGGTCATCTTGCCTTCGGGCACGGGATGATGGCTCGGCAAACCGAACTGGCCGCGCACGTCGCCGTGGCATTGGAAACAGACATTTTCCGCCGCGCGCGCCACCGGGGTGCCCGCGCCGATGCCGGACGCGCGGGGACGACCCGACGTGAAGCTGAATGGCGGTTTGGTTTCGCCGCCGGAATCCGAGTGGACGCTGGCCGGGCCGTGGCAAGATTCACAACCCGCGTTGAGGGCGTTTGGCCCTTCGGCCATCAAGCGCGCGTGGCCCGCCGTTTGGAACGTCTTGTAAATTTCCTCGTGGCATTGCTCGCACTCCTTCGAGCCGATGTATTTTGCGCCGGGATAATTCGGCAGCATCACGACGGAACGGTTCACCGTGCGGCACGAAATCACCGCGAGCGAAAAGGCCGACACGAGGAGCAACACCACCAGCCCACGGATCCAGCCGGCGGAGATTCTTCCGATGCGACGTATTCTAAAATTGATCATGCGGTTTGAGGTTGTGGTTCAAATCATTTGCTCAACTCCTGCTGCACCCAGTTTCGGGCGGCGTCCAACAGCGTAAGCGCATAAGGCCCGTTGTGAACACCGTGACTGCCGTCATAATGCACGAGATACAAATTAAAACGGGCCTTCATGATGTTGGTTGCAATGAGGCTTTGTCGGTCCGCGGGCGGGCTGTTCGTGCCGACCGACAGGTCGCCCGGAACGCTGTACTCCCACGCCAATTCGCCGTAATTAGTCCGCAGGACATCCGGCGCTTTGTTCAAAGCCCAATCATCCAGCGAAGCTTTTACCTGTTGGATCTGGCTCGAAACAATCGAGCGCACCAGCGTGGTCAGACCCTCCGCGTTGGCACCTCTTCCATGACAACCGGCACACGCGCCATAGGTGTCCACCTCGAACTTGTGACCCGTGGCGGCTGCAACCTCAGGCGGTCCAGGCTGGTACTCCGCCTTCTGCATGTGACACGTCACGCATTGGTTTGTAGCCAGATACAATTGGCCGGCATCATCCTCGAGGAAATAGGTCCCGGCATGAGCCGTCGGCCCGCCGCTGACACCGTCCGGCAAAACGCCCACCGTGCCGAGCAGCATGTTGTATTGCGGCGAATGGTGCGGCGGACGGCTCGTGCTGGTCCAGGAAGCACCGCGATGATTGTGGCATTGGGCGCAGAGGTTGATGTTGGGATTGTACTTGTTGGTGAAATTGTCCGAGGTGGACAAAAAGAAATCGTTGGTCGAGGACAACGCCTGGCGAAGCTGGTTGGTATAAACGAGGCCGGTCATCACGTTGGTCCAGACGTGATTCTGATGCGGGTCGTGGCAAACCACGCAGGTAATGCCGACATTGGCGTCATTCGTAACTGCGACCGCCGGATTCTCGCCGTTGATCAGCGCGAGGCGGGAAGAACCGGAATGGCAGCGGCCACATCGGTTCACCCGATCCGCCGGATTCATGTCCTCGGTCACTGTAAAGTGCCCGGTCGTTTTCCATTCGTCGTAGGTCGGATGATGCGCGCCGGTGTGGCAACCACCGCAAACCTGTCCGGCCAGTTCCACCCGTGGTCGCACCGTGAAATCCATTTCATTCGCTGCATGGGCCGCGGCGGGACCGTGGCAGCTCTCGCATTGCACGCCGGCGAGCCGCGGATTGGTGTTTGGATCGTTCTTGCTCACGAATCCCGTCGGCAAACCGTAACCCACCGTATGGCACGGCAGACAGGCGGCGTTGGTCTGGCCGCCTTTGGCCACGAACAAAGCATCGCTAAACGCGCCCGCATGGCGCGTGTAACTTTCCTTGGCATGAATATCCTCGTGGCACTCGGCGCAGGTGGCCACCCCGGCATATCGCGGTGACGGACCTTGTACCTTGAGGAACGCGTTGCTTTGGAGTGACGTAATCGTCGCCTTTCTCGTCAGGCTCGGACGGCCCACCTTCTGCCAGGTCTTGTCGGTCAAACCGAGCTTCTGATAAAGTTGATAGTAGCCGGACGGCCCGTCCCACGTCACCGCGACGCCGTTGGTCGTGCGTTGAATGTCGCCCATGACCGGCAACCCGGGAAAACCGCCGGGGCGCGTGACCGTCAGATGTTGAACCTCTTGTGCGGTGGCGGACCCCGCCGCGAAGAAGGCGGCCGCCAGGATCAAAATCTGCCCTGTCAGCAATACTCGGGTGTGTTTCATATGCTGTGACTCCAGTCGCCCTGACATTCCCCGGGGGTCGCTATTGACCAGAAATATTGTCGGCGAATCACGTGCCAGACTCGCCCAACACCGGAGGCACTCATGGATTGGAGTTGGCGCGGCATAAGTTCGGCGGCAACATACACGGAGCCGCGCCCAACGCCACTCGAAACCTCCCGCGCCTTCACCTTTGCTCGCCTGCCTGCCCGAGGGGCGAATGGCAGAAGTTGGAATTCAGCCTTGAGGCTGTTTTGAAATGGGGTCATGCTTGAGCATGTACTCCAACACAAACCGGACCGCGCCTCATGCCCCCGCCAAGAAAAACTGAGTTTACCGCCGCAGGCAGAAATTGCGGGGCCGCCCAAACCCGCACGTTGGCGCTCATGGCCGCGTGCTTTCTTCTGGGCCTCGCCGCCGGCGCTTATTGGACGCATTGGCTTGCGTATCGCCAACCGGCCAAGGCCAATGAGCCGGGCGACGTCTTGTCCAAGGGCACGGGAGCGCCGGTCGGGAAAGCGGGTTCGGAAGCCGACGCGCGTCGCGCGATTACGCGCTTGGCGGCGGCCAAACCCAACCCGAAAACGCCGGGGTCTGCGACCGCAAGCCCGGCGCAGGTTGACCCCGCTGCATCTGCTGAAGTCAAACGCGCCATCCCCAACCTGGATTCGGTGTCGCTGGCGGACGCGACCCAAACGCTTCGCGTCGCGGCGTTGAAGGAATTTGTGAGCGCAACCGGGGAAATGGAGCGCGCGGTGAAAGCCGCCGAGCAACGCGTCACCGAGGCCCAAAACACTGGTTCGCCAGCCGGGTTGCAGGCAGCGGTGAAACAACTTCAACAAGTCCAGGCGCGACACACTGAAATACTCAGGCAAATCACCGCGCGGCTTCAGGACCAGATTGCCGCGCTGCATACGCTGAAAGGAGAGTGAGGTTTGCATCGTCAGTCGCCTGGGTCTCACCGCCGCTGAAGGCGGAAGAATTGTTTGGCATCGCTCGCAACCGCGCTGGCCGGAAGGATAAAGGTGCTGGTCTCAGCCACGGTTTGCCACGGTCCGCCCAAGTCCGGCGCAGACTGCAAGGCGAAACGGGGATCGTTCCAGACCAATTGGAGATCGCCCGCCGGTGCGCGATTCAAGAGCAGAATGGGTGGCAGATATACCGAGACAAATCCTTCCATGCGCCCGTTGTTGGCGTTCGCCACCCATAACTGCCCCCGGCGATCCACAACCACGCCGCCAGGCGAGCGAAATCGGCCGCGACTTTCGCCGTAGCCGCCGACATAGCCGAGGAACTTGCCGGAAAGCTCAAAGACCTTGACGTGGTCTTGAAACGTGTCCGCCACGTAGAGCCAGCCCTGCTCATCTCCAAAAATGCCCTGCGCGCGCCCGGACAAGCTGGTTTGTTGGGGCGAAGGTTGAAGTGTGAACCATCGGAGGAAGTTGCCGCCGCGGTCGAGCACCTGCACACGATCGTTGTTCTGGTCCACCACGTAGAGGTTGCCGTTGGTGGCAACCCAAATGCCGGCGGGAAAGTCGAATTGCTGCGGGCCAATGCCGTAGCCGCCGTATTGCCCCACCCGCACGCCGTCTCGATAGGCCTTTACCTGATGGGCCAGTCCATCCGACACGAAGACGGTGGTGACGCCGTTCCCGGTGAAAGTGGCGATGTGGCCTGGTAATTGGAACTCCCCATTCCCCTGGCCGAGGATGTCAATCCAGTTCCATTGCGGGTCGAACCTGGTCACGGCCCCGGTTTTGGCGTCGCCCACGTAGATTGTTCCGTCCTCACCCACGGCGAGGCCAAGTGGCTGGCCAAGGCCGCTTTTGGCCAACAACTCCTGGCCGGTCGAATCCAGCACCACAACCTTTCCCGCCATCGGATCGGAAACGAGAAGATGCAATTGGCCGTCGGCGGCGACGCGCGCCGGCGATAGAAAAGACGCTGTTGCCGAAGGCAACGGAGGAAAGGGTGGCAAACCGGAGGCCTGAACAAGGCGCGGTGAGACCGCGCCCGCCAGCAGAACGAAGGCGCAACGAACCCACATTCCGTGCCGCCCGCGAATCGAGATTCCCGAAGGATCGGTCGAAACCAAACTCCAATGGCAAAGCTGGTTGATGGCGGAGATCGGGTTCATCGCGGATAAGTGACCGTGTAACGCTCGCTGCCATGACACGTGGCGGTGCAGGAGCCGCCGGTGGAGGTGCGCGTATAGGTGTTGATGCCGGGACTCCGTCCCGTTACGAGCAGGCTCGGTTGATTGGCCGCCCCGTGCGTCTCGTGGCAGGTGTAACACGGATAACGCCGGCTGCCAACGTGATAGGTGTGTCCGTGTCCGCCGCTGAATCGGCTGTAGTTCTTCACGGTGTTGCTGGCGCTGTTGTTGGCGTAGGTGTCGTAGCGGTGGCAGTCGAAGCACAGCTCGCCGCTCGCCATCGTGCGCGCGGCCGGACTGGCCGTGTAGCTCTTTTTGAGGATGTATCGGAACGCCGAACCGTGCGGCCCGCGGATGTTCGTGTCGTCGCTCGTGTGGCAATCCGTGCAAGTCATCATCCGGTCTGGTCGCCAACTGTTCACAAAAGCGTTAACATTGATGTTGGTGTTCTTGCCGATGCTCTCGACCGGGTGAAACGACGCGATCTTCGTGTTGAATTTCAGCGCGTAATCTGCCTGGCCCGACGGGCGTGTGCTCCAGCCGGAGTGACACGCGAAGCAGACTTCATACTCCTTCGCCGGCGTGGGATCGCTTGCGCCGCGGAACGTGTAGCTCACCGAGGTCGCGCTCTCGTTGTTGGCCGAAACACGGCCAACCCCGCGCAACGCGTTCGCTGCGGTTGGCGGCGACGGCGGCGTGGCTTCGGGGGTCAACCGATGCGGATTGTGGCAGTCAACACACTCCGAATGTCGGTTCGCCGTCCCATACCGCTCGGAGTTGCCGTCCTCGGTGCTCGTGTGCCGGCCTGAGTAGGTGATGGGGTGGCGGTAGGTCTTGTTGAAGTTCGCCATCAGGTTCTTCGCCTGCGGATTGCCATCGTGGCACGTGTAACAAAGGTTTTCCTCCCGCTCGACCAATAGCGACGGGTAATCGGCGGCCGCATCCGCCGCGTCGGGCCAGCCGTGGGCGCGATGACAATTCCCGCAACGGCCGCGCCGGGTGGAATCGGTGTCGGCGGGCAGCAGCGAGCCGTATTGGCCTCCGGGCCAGAGGGTCCCGGTGGCGGAATTGAGATGGCTCGCCGGGCTGGCGGTGTCCACGTTCGCGTGGCAGCCGGTGCAAAGCACCGCTTCGCTCCCGGCGCGGAGAAGCCGGCCGTCGTTGCCCGCCGCGTTGTGAACCTGATGGCAGGTGGAGCATTGCATTCGCCCCTGGTTCTTGTCCAGCGGCAGTGACGACGGCGGGTGCAGCACATTGTTGCTCGCCACCAGCACCCCGACGGGATGCGAACCGGCCAGGGCGTTGATCACAAATCTGGCGGCGTGACATTCCTGGCACATCTGGTCCGTGTCGTTTTGTGCGCGCATGAAGTGACGGCCCTGCCCGCCACCCTCGGTGTCGGGCGGCGCGTTCGGGTCAAACGGCTCGCGATCCTGAAAATGAACGTCGTGGCAGGTCGCGCAAACTGCTTTTCCGCCCGCCATCTTCTGAAGCATCTCGGGATTGCCCGGTGGCTGAAGGTCCGGCCGGACGAGTATCCGCCATTGGTCGCCGGGCGAAAATGCCGGCGAAGACCGGCTGTTCAGAAACGAAAGGGTCACACCTTTTTCCAGAGGCACATTGGTTCCGGTCAACACCTTCGCTGCGCCCCCGCTGCCGGGACCGACTCCAGCCCAGTCAAATTGCGCGCCGCCGGTGTCACCCGCCCTGGTGATGGTGATCGTGTAACCGGCGGCGTAGCGCCCGTTGTAAACACCTCCAGGTTGGAGTGCGTCCGTCGGCGCACCCGAGAGCGATTCCACCCTGCCTGCAGGACCGGCGTCCCAACGGTGCGCGCTGCCCTGCGCCCGGGGTTGGCCCGCGGCGTCTGGCCAGAGTTGCGCCTGCTGACCTTCGGCGAGCGCTTCGCGCGAAGCAAGGCCGCCAACCTGGTGGCAGCTCAAGCACGCATTGGCATTGCCCGCCACCGAGCCGATCTGGTTGCCAAACAGGTCGTGGTTCAAATGACAAGCCGTGCATGTGAGACCCTGCGCGGGGCCGTGCGGCGCGTCCTGTGCGCGTGAAACCACCGCGGCGATTAGCCCTGACGCGACGATGAGAGCGGAAGCCAGCGCATGGCTGGCGCAAACTCCCGTGGCCGACATTCGCCTGACTTGGCTCATGCGTCTTCTGCTCAAGACCGAAAACCCTTCCCCGCTGTGTGGGGCGGGGTGGTTGGAATTACATCCCACTTTCACACGCTCAATTTGATCAAGGTGTATGAACCACGCGATAGAATTGCTGCGCGTTGGACCGCGTCGGCGTCACGTAGCTGATGGATTGACCCGTGCCAGCGATGGGGCTGCCGACATTCTGCCAGCCACCGCCGAGCGACGAAACGGATTGGATTTGATACGTCCTGCCCCCCTCCGTATCAAACACCACTTCCGCCGCAGTGTAGATGTGTATGGTGTTCGTGGTACCGCCGATGGCCGAGGCATTCGCCCATACCACCCCATCCGGCAACACGATGCCCGCCACGTTCGGATCCAGGCCCAACGCGTATTTGAGCCAGTTCGGGACGCCATCCCCGGCCGGACTTGCGTTCAGTGCGGCATTGGCCGCCGTGGCCGAGCCGAAGTACTGTATTTGCCACGAGTCCGGCAGGCCGTCCTCGTTCGCGTCGCCCGTTAAGTCCGCAATCGAGGCCTTGAGCACGCCAATCGCAAACGGGGCGTTATGAATGCCTTTGCTGGCGTCCGCGTTGACAAACTGCCAGTTGTACGCTCCGTTCAGGAACTTGTCCTGCCAGTTCGTTTGCGTGGAGGTGCGGCCAATCGTCTTCACCAGGCCATCGGCGACATAATTGCCACTGGCCTGATAGGTTGAGTTCGGCAGCAGGGTGGACAGCCGGTCGAGGAGTTTCTGCACTTCGGTCTGGATGCCTTCGATGACGCCGTCGCCGTTGTAATCCTTCCGGACCATGTTGAACGTTTCAATCGGTCCGTGACACTTCACGCAGACGGTAACCTTGTCCACGACGTTCGTCACGCCGTTGGTGGCCACCGGGTAGGTCATGCTGAACGAATGGCCGCCGGCCTTGGTGAAGGCGGGATCACTCGAAGCCACGGGCTGCATGTGGCAACCGACGCAGACGTTCGTGATCACCGCGCTGTGCGAGCCGCTGGGAATGACCTTGCCGTAGGTGACAGCGTTGACGCCCTCGACCATGTCCCCTTGCGAACTGTCATGCACGCCAAAGCTGGAGCCGCCGAACCAGGTCGGCCGGCCCAGCTTGTAATTCGTTATGTTCTGGTTCACCTCACCGCCGCGGCTGTGATGGCACTGCATGCATAGGGCGCCGAGGCCGGCGTTGGTTACTGTGGTCCCGTCGGGCAGCGTGTAACGCGGCGCGGCGCGCAACTGATGCGGGTTGGTCGCATCGTGCGGATCGTGGCACGCCGCACAGGTGATGGCTTCGTAAACCGTGTTGGTAATGTAACCGCCAGGATTGCCGCCGTATTCGACAAACTCCTTGAAGCCCCGGGCCGTGTGACAACGGACACAGGCGGCGCGGGTTGGGCCGGAAGGACTTCGCGTCGCTATGGCGTGCCGCGAGTTGTTCCACTCCGCCGTCTTGGGGTGATAATTCAGGCTGTCATGGCATTGCGCGCAGCTTCCCGCCGTGTAACTGACGGCGAGACGCGGCCAGTTGGCAACGTTGGTTTTCCCAAGGGCAAAGGCGTGCTCGCTGCCGGGCCCGTGGCAGTTCTCGCATTGGACATTCGCCACGTTCTTCAGCGCGGCCGGCATCGCGGCCCAGTTCCCGTTGGTCAGAACTGAGGGGAACATCCAGCCGGTCTGCGCGGCGACGTCATCAAATCCTCCGTTTGCGGAGTTGGTATTCGCATCGAAACCGACCACGTGGCATTTGATGCAGCTCTGGCTGAAGTGATCCGTGCTCATGCCGTCAATCGCGTCCTTGAAGGCTTCGGCATGGAGCGTGTGCGACCACGGCTGATATATGTTTTGCGCCAGCAGGCCGCCGCTGTGACAAAGGGCGCAGGTATTGATGCCAACATATGTGGCGGCGGTGATCGTTTGCGTCAGATTCGTGATGCCGGCGGTGGCCGTCGCGATCGTAGCCCGCACGGTGTATTGTCCCGCCAGGTCGGGAACCAGCATCGTCCGACCGGCGACCTTCGTGGTCAAACGATCGGCAACCTTGTAAGTCGGCACATTGACGCCCAGTGGACTGTTGGCCGGCACCGCGGCGGAGCCGGGTGGCTTGGCGGTCACCGTCCACGTCACGGAGGTAATGTTCGCGCTGGAAAAGCTGATGTTGACCAAGGCATCCAGATACGCCGGCTGACCGATGGCCACGGTGTTGAGACCGCTGGCGGTTTGGACGTTGGTCAGCGCATAGTCTTTTACCTCCTGCGAAGTAAGGGACCGCACCGATATTTGTGGTGACAGGGCTTGCGCGCTTGCGCTTGTCGCTGACCCCGCGGCCATCAGCACGCCCGCCACGAGGCAGCCCGGAATAATCTTGCTGGCTTGATTCATTTTCATACTGATCGCTTGGTTCATTTTCATTCTTTCACTGGGTTATTGGGTTCACGTTCATGGGTTGATGGTTAAACGGGTTGATCGAGCTGCCGCCCACTGCGGGTTGGAAAATGGTGAAAGCGGGCCGGGGCCTAATCCCAGGCTGCCCGCCCGGCGCTGGATTCAGCTTCGCCATCAAAGCCGCCGCGCGTTCCGCCACGATCTCCTGGCACTTGTTCAATTCCTGTTCGCGCATCCGCACGTTCTCGCGCACGATCGCTTCCAGATGGTCAATGTTGTAAAGGTAAACGTTCTCCAGTTGCTCCACGTCTGCGTCAATGTCCCGCGGCACGGCGATGTCAATCATGATCAGCGGCCGGCGACGCCGCGCCGCCAGAATGGCCGCCACCTCGGCGCGGTGCAGAATCGTCTGCGGGCAGCCGGTCGAACTCACCACGATGTCCGCTTCGATCATCGCGGACAGACAGTCGTCAAACCGGATCGCGCGGCCGCCAAACTCAGCCGCGAGCCCCTGGGCCCGTTCAAACGACCGATTCGAAACAAGCACCGACCGGCCACCCTTCTTGGCCAGATGCCGAACGCAGGCTTCGCCCATCTTCCCGGCCCCGATGATCATCACCGTTTTCTCGGCCAGGTCGTTGTCGAATATCTTCTCCGCCAGTTCCACCGCCACGCTGCCCACCGATACTGATCCCCGCCCGATGTTCGTGTGCGTGCGGATTTCCTTGCCGATTTGCAGCGCGGTCTGAAACAGGCGATTCATCACGCGACCGGTCAATTTCGCGTCGTGCGCCTTCTGGTAGGCGTTCTTCACCTGGCCGGTGATTTCGGTTTCGCCAACCACCATCGAGTCCAGCCCGCCGGCCACCGACAACAAATGCCGCACGGCTTCGTCGCCTTCCTTCACGTAAAGGTACGGCGCAAAATCCGTTTCGCCCACGCCGAAGTTCTTGAAGATGCCATGCACGTTGCCGTTCACCCACGGCGTCGTGCCATAGACCTCGACGCGATTGCAGGTGGAGAGCAGGACCACTTCGTCAAGGTTCGCGCCGAGCTTGAGCCGGCAGCCGTGGCACGGGAGCAACGACGGGGTCACCGCCAGTTTTTCACGCACCGCCACCGGCGCCGTCTTATAGCTCAGGCCTGCGACAAAAAGTTTCATGCGGTTGCCGCTCGCAGCGACAGTCGGAAGTTGAATGGGAAGAAGACGAACTGCATGGCATCAATTGCGGCAACCCCTCCGGCGAGTGGATTTCATATCTTTCTTCAATGCCATCAGATCGGCAAGGGTAGCCTTTTTTAAGGCGGCCCTAAGCTGCAGCGTCACACGTTGCCACACTTTGCGGGTCGGGCAAGCCTGAGGATGGCCACAGCCTTCCATGTTGAGCAGACAGGGGCTGATCCAGTTTGGCCCTTCCACCGCCTCCACGATCTGGAGCAATGAGATCTGTTCGGCGGGCCGGGCCAAGGCGATGCCGCCGGAATAACCGCGCTTGGCAACCACCAAGCCCTGATGGGTCAACTTGTTGATGATTCTGGCGAGGTAGGGCTTGGGAATGTCCGCGCATTTGGCAATGTCGCGGATCAACTGGGCCCGGCAGCTTTGCTGGTGCAAACAACCCAGCGCGCGAACGGCATAACCCGTGGTTTGTGACAGACAAATCACGGGGCGAGAATGCACAAAGATGACACACAGGTCAATAAGGAATGTGACTTCATTGTCATGTATTAGTGCCTACAACACTCATCATTACATGTTCTCCACATCCCGCGGAGCGGCGCATCCAATATGTTCTGCGGCAGCGGCTTAACCACCGGGCGGGGCTTAAGCCAGTTTACACACTACAATGAAAGGGCTTAATCCCGCGCCTGCGGTCGCGGGAGAAGTTTTCCGGCCGCCGGACGGAGCATCCGGAGTTCCTGAGAGCCTGTTTGAAAACCCGCCCGGTGGGGACACCGGGCCTAGTGCGCCTGAGAGGGCGAGGGGATAGGGTGGTGAAAGTCCGCCCCTGTGCGGTGATGAACCGTACGGTATCGAACCGTAACTGCGTCGGAGCAATCCGGGGTGGAGAGCAGCGGAACGAGAACGACCAGTCCGTAACACAGGCTTCCCGTGTGGGGAGTCGCCGTGAACACGATTCGGTCGGCGTGGATGGGCGAGTCTGCTACATGTCCGCGTATAAATAACACTACATACGTGGCTAACAAAACGGTGTCAAAAGCCCTTGGATTTTTTCGGGATGTTTTTGGACATCGGCGAA
>JALOTT010000295.1 GCA_025457745.1 Verrucomicrobiota bacterium | reverse complement strand
TGCGGTGGTAAAGCCCGCTGTTGATTTCGCTGCCACCACCAACGCAGCGGCCTTCCACGTAGGCGATCTTGTTTCTGCCCAACGCCACGGTCTGAGCGCCGTTGCGATATTTCTGGAGCATCTCGTCTTTTGAGAATGGCTCACAGGAAGTCAACGGCAGGTATGCCCCATCCTCAATCAGCAATACATCGCGCCCCGCTTCGGCGAGGTGGCAGGCGGTGATCGCGCCGCCCGGGCCGGAGCCGACGACGACGATCTGGGCGCGGAGTTTGTTGGTAGGGCGCGTCACTCCGTACGCGCCGTCGAGGGTGGTTGGCGTTGCGGCGGGCAGGGGACTGCCCGCCCTACCCCGGCTGTAAAGCGCCAGCAGCGCGAGGCTTTCGAAGTAGCGAATCAGATCGCGCTGAAAACCGACGGGGGAATTTTTCCACGCGGCGATTTGCCGCGCGCGTTTTTCCGGCGGCTGCCGGTGAAACCGTTTTCCGCCCTTCAGCACGCCGAACGCATCAAAGCCGAGCGTTGCCGCCAGCATCGGCGTCCGCAAATAATCCGGCATCTGCGCGTGCTGGGTGAGGATGAATTGCGTGAGGTCGTTGTGCGGACGGCAGAGTGGTTCGTGCCCCTCGTGCGGTCGGGCCAGCGAGTAAGCCAGCGCGGAGACGGTGTCGTGAAACCACTGGTTGCCCGGAGTAATCATCATGCGCTCAATGTCCGGTGGCCAGCCACATCACTGCCAGCGTGAGCGCGCCAACGGTGTAACTGACCCAATCCTTTAAGGCGAAGGCCGTCGGATCGTCATGCACCTGGCCGCGATGCGCGAGAAACCAGACGCGGCTCACCCAGAACAGGAGCATCGGGCAGACCAGCAGAAGCCGCAGCGGATGCGCATAAAACACCCGGACTTGCTCGCTGTTCACGTAGAGCGCCATCACCAGCACGGCCAGGTAACCGCTCACGAGGCCGAGCGTTGTCACCAGTTCGAGGTCGGCGGCGGTGTAGCCGCGGCCTTTGATTTCGTGACGGTTTTGTTGCCGCAGCGACTTCAGTTCGAGAAAGCGCTTCAATAACGCGAGGCTGAGAAAAATGAACATCGAAAACACCAGCAACCACGGCGAATAGGCAATTCCGGTCGCGACATGGCCCGCGATGAGGCGCAAGGTGTAAAGCCCTGCCAGAACGAACACGTCGAGCAAGGCGACCTGCTTGAGTCGAAGTGAATAGCCGCTCGCAAGCGCGAAATACAGCAGGCCGACGGCGGCAAAATTCCAAGACAATGTCAGTGCTACGATCAGCGCGGCAAGCAACAAAACGGGCGCGCCGAACAGTCCGAATTGCAACGGCAGCAAGCCGGAGGCGAAAGGCCGATTACGTTTAGTCGGGTGGTGACGATCGGCTTCGAGGTCGAGAATGTCGTTTGAAAGATACACGGCGCTCGCGCAAAGGCAGAATGAGAGTATTGCCAGAGCGGCGTTGGTGAGGGCGTGCGGGTCAGAGAGCTTGTGCGCGGTCAGCACGGGCACCAAAAGGATGAGGTTCTTGAGCCACTGATGCGGGCGCAGGCTTTTCAACAACGCGGCGGTAATCGAAGATGTCGCGGGAAAGACACGGCCAACCTTGGTGCGGGCGGACGCTTTCTGCGCCAGGCCGCCGCTTGCGTTCACCACGATGGCCTCACGCGAACCGCTCCAGATGGCGAGGTCGGGCGAGGAGTTGCCGGCGTAGTCAAATCCACGCGCGCCGAACTTTTGGGTGAGGGCGGTGAGCTTGGCGTTGTCGCGCAGATTTGTTGTGCCGTCACTTGCGAGAACTTCATCAAACAAGCCGACGTGCTGCGCGACGGGTCTGGCCATTTCAATGTCGGAGGCGGTGGCGAGAACGAGTTTGCGCCCGGCGCGCTTCTCGTCGCGCAGCCAGTCGAGAAATTCCTCGTGATAGGGCAGCGAGACAGCGTCCACCCGAACGCGGGTGGCGAGTTGTTGTTTGAAATGTGCGCGGCCCCGCAGCAGCCAAAGTGGCGACGCCAGCGCGGAGAGAGGATTCTCGCGCAGGAGGCGCGCAAGCGATTCCCACATCATGTCGGTGCGGATGAGCGCGCCATCCAGGTCCACAGCCAGTGGAACCTGGGTGTCGCGCGCAGTGTCGGTCGCGGTTGGCATGTCGCGGACAGCGTAGCTGAGGACGTCGGGCGTTGACAAGCGGCGGTGCTTTGCAAAGCATCTTTGTCATGTTCAGAAGATTTGTGAACCTCGCGGGCGTCGTGTTTGCTGTAGTAATCTTGTGGAAGGCGCTGCTGCTGATTACAACGGCGCAGCCGGTGCCGTTCAGTGATTCTTTTTTTTACGATGGGCCGGTGGTGAATCTGTTGAACGGCGGGGCATATGCCAATCCGGCGCTGGAACTGGTCTTGCCAATCTCCGCAACCAAGGTCTTCAGCGCATATCCGCCCCTCTATCAGTCAGTGTTGTGGATATGGATGTCCTTGTTTGGGCCGAGCGCCCTAGCGGCCATGTGGCTTCATCTCATCTTGTTTGCCATTTATGGCTTGGGCTTGATCGCCATTTTTCACCACCTACAGTTGCCAGCAGTCTTCGTCAACCTCGGCTGCCTATTCCTGTTTGGGGTGACCTACCATGACCGGCCAGACAGTCTGGCCTTTGCATTGGGCATCTGGGCCATCTACGCATGGCTGCGGGCGATGGAGAAACCTGCGGCATCAACCCGAACGTGGTGGCATTGGGGTGCGGCGGGACTGAACTTGTTGACACTTACCACCAGCTTGCAGTTGGGCATGTTGTTTCTTGGATGGGCTGCGCTGCTCGTCATTTCGTTGAGTTGGATGCGACGCCAGCTGCTCCCGCAGTTCGCGTTGGCTACCGCTGTGATGATTCCCAGCTTGCTTGGACTCTATGTAAAAACAATGCAACCGGAAATCTGGGCAGGATTTCAGGAGCATCTTCATGAGACCCCGTCGCTGCTAGTTTGCACGCCTCAACTTATAAAGCCTTGCTGCTATCCCAAATACTCAAACTGGGACGTTATACCCCGGCGGTATTTCTTGCGGCGATCTGTATTGGCATCTTGTTCGTTCACGCCCGGCACGAATGGCGGAAATGGTTTGAATCCTCAAGCACTATTTTTTTGTTGGGGGCAATGGCGGTGGCGGGACTGCTTGTTGTGGCCTCAACAATCTTTCTAGTCATGGTAGTTAATTGGATTGGTTACCTACAGGTCCCCATCGTGGCGTGTACGGTCGCATGGCTGGAAAAGGCCGGGATTTCTCCTCAAACAAGAAGGCGGCTTAACAGAGGATTCCTTGCGCTGGCATTGATTGTCGGGACGCGCGCGATTGGAATGAGCACCTGGGGCGCAGCCAACGCCCGGGACATCAGTCATGCGACTGCACTTCTGCGGGTGCGTTCCGCCTTGGAGGAATGTCCCGCGCATTCCACTGTTGTTGTGTCCGCTGCATTCCTCTACGAGGCAAACTCGTTCCGGGAATTACGTGCCCTCCATGCGGATTGGCTCGCATCGTACCGGCAGCCACACGATCACTGTGCGTCACTAATCAGCCTTAGACCTGAAAAGCTCATCTTGACCCAGTTTGACTGGTATCGCCGCTATAAACCTGTTGTTGCCCAACTTGCAATGCAACGCGATCTGGTCCAGGTAACCATTCAAAACGCGGCGCGAGTTCGTCCTCCAGATGCTTATCCACAGTTCCAAAAGATTTTGCAGCATACTTCTTGGACGCCGGTGGTCGTCGAACTTAAGTGGAAGAACAACGGCTTTGACTCCCCGAAAACCGCACATCCCTAAATACCGGATGATGCATGGAGCTGCATCATCTTTGCTCCACTAAAGTTGACAAGTAGCGGCAATTTGGAAAGCTGCGGGCGTGATTCGCCGGCTTGCCGAAAAACCCGGAACTGTGTTCGTCCTTGTGTTCGCCTGGAAAGTGGCGTTGTTGCTCTTCACCGCCCAGCCGGTGCCGAACAACGATTCCTTTTTTTACGACGGCCCGGTTGTCAATTACCTGCTGCATGGCAAATACTGCAATCCGTCGCTCGTCCAGGCGCTGCCGATTTCGGGTGGCGAAGTTTTCTGCGCCTATCCGCCGCTGTATCAGGCGGTCTTGCTCGGTTGGATGAGCGTATGCGGGACCAGCGCACTCTCCGCGATGTGGCTGCACCTTGTCTCGCTGGGAGTCTATTTCCTGATCGTGCTGGCGATTTTCCGCCAACTACAGGTTCCGGGTTTATTGGTGAATCTGGCGGGCTTGTTCCTGTTCGGGATCACTTTTCACGACCGGCCGGACACGGTGGCGCATGTGCTGGGCGCTTTGGCCGTGCTGGGTTTGGTGCGCGGGGGCGGGGGACTGTGGTTGACGGCAGTCGCGTTGGTCCTGGCGTTTTGCGCGAGTCTGCAAATCGGTGGGGTCTATTTGCTCTGGTGCGGCCTGGTCGCGATTGGAAATGCGTGGACGGGGAGAAGCAATTTTCCTTGGGCGGCGATGATTGTTGGCGGATTGACGATGGTCGGGTTGATTGCGCTGGTGAAATTCGGATACCCGCATCTGTGGGCAGGATTTCAAGAGCATGTGCGCCTCACGCCGTCGGTGACGGGTTGGCGCGTGCCGAGTGTCCTCGACGGGCTGAAAGCCGTCCGCACGGCCCCGGCCGTTTTTGTGGTCGCTGCGGGAGTGATCCTGGCCTGCTTGAGAAAGCCGGCGACGATCGTGGCCTTGAAAAAGTCACCCGCCGGAGTAATTGCAATCAGTGGAACGCTCGCCGCCCTGGCGCTCATAGGTGTGAGCTTGGTAGTTTTGACGCCGAACACGATTCACATCGCGAATTATCTTCAGCCGATCGTGGTTGGAGGATTCTTGAGCTCGGGTCTGTTTTTTTCAAATCCGCAAAAACCATCGCGAGCAGTTCTCGCGTTGTTCTTCGCCCTGTCGCTCGTGACTGGCGTGCGCGCAATCGGTATGACGACCTGGGGGGTGCTTTGCGCGCGTGACATGAGTTACGCCCAAGCCACCAGACGCGTGCGCGCCGAAGCGGATGCCCTTTCGGCCGGCAGCACCGTCATCGCGTCGGCGGCATATCTGTACGATCTCGCGAGCCGGACGAACATCACCTGGATTCACAACGACTGGCCGGCACCGCCAGGCGGGCGCGAGATGTGGGAGTATCACGCGTTTGCCAGGCTGCGGCCTCGGCTGGTTATCGTGACGCAATTTGATTTTTACCGGCGTTACGGTGCGATCTTTGAGCAATTAAAATCGCATCCCGACCTCGTTTCGTCGCGGGTAACCAATACTGCGGGCGTGCGCGCGCCGGATTCATTTCCCAAAATGCAACGAATCGTGCAGCACG
>JALOTT010000294.1 GCA_025457745.1 Verrucomicrobiota bacterium | reverse complement strand
CGTCGAACACAAAGAAAGCCTCGCCGATCTCGTTCACGGCGTCGCCCCACCACTGCGCGCGTTCCCGGTCGGGACAATCCATGTAGGTATCGCGCATGGTCACGTAGAGGGTGCGCCGCGACTTTTCCCAAAGCGTATTCAAGCGCGAGTCGTCGCACTCGAATTTCCCGACGAACTCCGCATTGTAACCAGTCTCGCGGAATTTCACCGCTTTGACCTTGACCCCCTCGGGCAGGAAATAGCGGACCTCATGGCCGTTGATCCAGCCGGGACATTCAAACTCCTGCTCGCCTTCGCGCGTGATGTATTCGGCACGCAGCAAATTGTCCCGCCCGTTCGTAAGCAAATCAGTCTGCAGGTCAATCTTCAGTCCGGCAGGCGCGGTGATGGACAGATACGGATGCACATGGGCGTTGTATGGCAGCGTGCCGACCAATACCCGGCGCCGATCCGGCGCTTTTTCCTGCTTCTGCTTCGTGGCGGCTTTGGCGATGCGCTCGGGATTGCTGGTCGAGTTGCGCTGATCCAGTTTGTCCGCCGTCGTCTCAACCGTCGTGACATAATCGCGCAGTCCATAATCCTTCCATTGCGGAATCGGACGCTCTACCAACTCGCCCCACGGCCCGGTCGGGGGCCGGCCATATTCGGTGGCCGATGGCCAGTCAGCCACACTGGCTTTGGTCTGCCAATCCGGCATCGCCTTGCGGGCATCGAAACGGATGTTGCCCTCGGGCAGGCGGTAGTTCGGCGCGGGATCGTTCGCATCCTCAAAGGCGGCGTAACGCAGCACCCGCCACGTCGAGTCCGACCGCAGCGTGAGCTGGCCGCTCGCTCCGTCCACCACCAAGCCGACCTTGCCGCTGTCGTTGTGCGAGAACCCATGCTTGCCGAAATGCCACAGCAGAAGGGCGACGGTGTTGTCGCCGGTCTTCAGGAAGGGCGCGAGGTCCACCACGTCAAAGTAAGTTCCCGTCGGCGTCGGCCCGCGTTTCAAGCCGCCTTCGAACACGACCGCCTGGCCGTTGACCCACAGCCAATACTTCGAGTCACACGCAATCCGCACGGGAAAGTCTTTCGGCGCTTTTGACACCGCGAGCGTCTTACGAAAGCAATACCAAGAATTGCGGCGGTCGGTCTGCGCTTCGTTGGCCGGGCCAATCCACTGCGCCTGCCAGTCGGCCGCCATGCCCGCGCTGCCGGCACACAGATTCAGCGCGACGACGATGACCGCCAGCCAGGGTTTCGGGTTGAGGAGCGTTATAGTTTTCATAGTTCAAAATTACTTCACCGGTGCGAAACAATCATCACTGCGACCGGCCAACCGTCGGGGCTGGCAGGCCCATTGATTTTGCCCGGTATCCGGTTCAAGCGCGAGCCGTCATTGGCCTGAACAGGAAGCATCAGAGTGATGAAGCTTTCAAGTTCAGCGAACCCAGCCGATACCGCCGCTGGCCGTCGTCTCCGGGCAACGGCAACGCAATCCGCGGCGTGCCGTCGCGCTCGCCCACGGAGACAAACACATCCACCGTTCCCGGCTGGGTGGTCGGCGCAATCAAGCCGACGGTGAAGGTGCTCTGCAGCGTTTTCGCCGGGCTGTTTCCAGCCGGTCCGGTTTTCAGATCGCGCAGGTTGAAGCGTTCGTCCGTGAGCACCGCCACAATGCCGCCGGCCTGGTCCTTGAGCGTCAGGGCGGGAAAGCCGCCCGGATAGCAGGGGGCGACTCCCTTGTTGACCCAAGTCCACCGCACTTGAAAGGGCTTCCCAATCTCGACTGATTTCGAACCGGTGACCTCGACCGGATGCAGGCGATACCCCATCCGCAGATTGATCTGATTGATGACCTCGCGATTCTCTTCAAGCAGTTCCCGCGGCCACCAGTGGATGGACATGAAACTGGCGTGGTAATCCTCGACCGACCGGAGCAGGAGGTCAGGATCCCAAGCTTGTCTCTGCTTTGAGTTGCCATAGTGCTGGTGTTCGAGAATGACCGGAAACTTGGGCCAGAACGCCTGCGCCATTTCCGCGTGATACCAGGCTCTTGGGGCCGGCTGGACCAGGATGCTGTCATCCCGGAGGGTGACTCCTTTGGACAGGGCGTAATCGGTGATCGGAAAGCGGGCGCCCGGCCGATCGTGACCGGCGAAATCATCGCTGATGCAGAGCTGCGTTTTTTTGAAATGTTTCAGGTGCAAGTCAATGTGCCTTTTCTTGACGTCGAACCGGTCCTGCTGGCTGCTTCCGTGAGTGTGGCCCTCCCCCCACAGGCCATACGTGCCGACATCAATGAACTCGACGTTGGAATTCCCGTCGTATCGGGCGGCGGCCGCCGCGAGGAACCGGTCCAGTTTCTTCAGAAAAACCGGGTCGTCGAAAAACGGATCCCAGGCTTTGCCATCGGGATCAGGGCCTTCTCCTGAATTCCAGAATGTGCCCTTGGCCCCGCTTGCTTGACCCATTCCGGCGTCGCAAATTTCAACCAGCCTTCGGAACAGGTCAGGCGCAGGGCGATGCGCTTGCCCTTGGCGATCCAGCGCTGCGCGGGCGTGTCGAAGATGGCCCAGTTATATTCGCCCTCGCGGGGTTCCAGATAGGCCCAAGGCAGCCGGAGATAAACCGTGGAGAGTCCCGGAAAATCGTCCACCGTATCGCTCGGGCTCAACTTGGAGCCGTAGTTTCTGGGCACGTTGGAATAGAAATGCAGGGTCCAGCCCATCGCCGGATTGACCAGCGCTGCGCCGGTGTCCGGCAAACGAACCGTCCACTCGTCTGCCGCCTCCGCCGGATTCGACGTGCCAGAGGGCGAAGTTGCGGCTGCGGGAAGATCGCCGGAAACGAGCAGCCGTTGGAGCAGAATCAGAATGGTGATCACGAGCAATTTCATACTACGCTGGCCGCTTTGATCAGGCGAGGCGGATGATGTTTTCGAGCATTTGCAGATTGGACTGCCGGGGTTTCCTTTGCGCCATTTTACGGCCACAAGATTTGCCGGCTGTAAGTGTTCACCTGATAATTCCAGTCAATGACGTCGTTGATGGGAATCAACGACAGCTTCGCGCCCGGCAGGGTGACACAATGTTTCGCGGCATCCCAATTCATCTACGCCTCCTTGGGTAGCGTGGCCGGTTTGCCACCCTTCGACTCCGCCGCCAGCAGCAGCGGGCCTTGATATACCTTCTGATGGCCGGCGATGGTGTTGTGATTATGTGTCGCCACCCAGCGCGGCTTCTGCGCGAATTCATAGACCAGCGTGTCGCCCGCCTTGAGGGCGCCGCGGTAGGCCGCAAATCCATTCTGCTCCGTGGCGGGTTGAGATTTGCCGTTGACCGTCAGCTTGACTTGATCCGACCAGGAGGGCTTCAGGAAGGCAATGGCCGTGCCCCGCTTGGGCCGGCTGACCACCTTGACCGTCACTTCGCCCTCGTAGGGATACTGGGTCTGCACCTCAAAGCTGCCTTCGTTGAACTTCACCCTGGCCGCATTGAAAAACGGCAGCATCAAGGTGTCGCCCTCGCGCACAAAGCTGTATTCCTCCGCCCGCACCAGCCCCTCCGAACCCCGCATCGTGCAGCACCACCACGCCTCGGTATCCTTCATCTTCAGGAAAACATCCTGGCTGCCGGAACAGGCCTCCAGCCCAAACCCGCCGTTGGCCCGCTGGGCATGGCACAGGCCGTTGAAATAGATTTTGTGCGCCTCTTCCAGATAGGCGGTCTTGCCCGTGGCCTGCCAGAGTTCCGTCGCCACCATGAAGGCATCCACGATGGCGCACGGCTCGGTATGAGTTGGCCGCCCAAACCAGTTGTAATTCATGTGATTTTCCGTCGAACCCTCGCTCACATAAAGGTTGAACCGCTGCTCGGCTTGAGCGATCAAGTCCGGCCGGCCGGCCAGGTTGGCGTAGCGAATCAACCCGCGCAGCGCGGTCAACGTCGCATGGGTCTGGGCCTTGATGGCCACCAGATCAATCTCCAGAAAACGATTCACCATCTCGTCAATGATGGGATGCAGGTCTTTACGATCCAACACTTCCGCCGCTTGGATGACGCCATCCATGAAAATGTAATCACACCCGATGTCCGAGGACAGCCGCCACAAGCCTGCATCGGCCACCACCGTGCCGCTCGCGCTGCCTTTTTCCTTGTCCCGCTTGGCCGGATCAATCGGATACAGCTTGTGCTTGCCCTGCGTCGGCAGCACGAGGTTGTTGACGATGTTCTCGATCTGCTTCCGCGTCTGGGGATGCCTGGTCTCAAGATAGTATTCGCACAACCCGCGCAGCAGCCAGCCATGACCGGAGAGCTGTTGCTCATCGCACTGGGGGGCGAAGTCCGTGCCGAAAAAGCCTTTGCGGTTCATCCGGGCGGGAATCATTGCCAACGTCTTCGGCAGATAAATGGCTTTCCGCTCGCCGCTCTGCTCCAGCAGCGCCAGCGACAGAATGGTGCGCCCCTCCATATCGCCCGGCCAACTGTATTGACTTTCCCGGAAGCAACCCACGTCGGCCACGGGCTGGAAGCGCAACGATTCCAGGCGGTCGAAGTTCCGGTGAATCCGCTTCTGGAGGTCGCCTTGCAGTTGAATATTCTCCAGGCCAATGGTGAAATGCGGCCCGGCGGCCTGCGCGCTGCCACCCAGCAAACAACCGAGCAGGATAATGGTCCGGCCAATTCTGTGATTCATAAAGTTCCCTTCACCAACTTTGCTCGCACACTTGAATCCGGCGTGAATGACGCCGATTTTTGCCTAGAATGGCGGAAAACGCCGGTTTTGTCCAGAATCTTTTGCAGCAGCGAATTGACTTCGCGCAAAATTGAATTCGGGAAAATTGAATTTGGGAGTTTGACAGAATCTCACCGGTGCACTACGATTCACCTGTCCAGTTGCAAATTGTCCGCGATCAGCCGATGTCGAGCTGGTTTTGGGCATTTGGTCAGCGGGGCAAAAAATTAAATCAAACTCTAGTTCATAAAGACCAATACTATGAAAATCCTCGACCTGCTCAACTCCACGCAAACTCAAACCGCGCTCCCGGCGCAATCTCGCCTCCAACAAACGCATGCCCGCAACCGATTCAAATTCCGCCCGGCTGCCGCGCTGGCCGTGCTGGCGGCGCTGCTCGCCTTGTGGGCCGCACCTTCCGCGCACGCCTTGACTTGGGATACCGTCAGCGGCGACAACCCTACAATCACCGACGGCAGCGGCAACTGGAACACCACGGCGGGTAATTTGGTTTGGAACAACGGCGCTGATCCCAATGAGATCTGGAGCCAGAATAGTGCCGCCATCTTTGGCAGCGGGACGGATGGCACGGTGGATCAGTGGACCGTCACGCTCGGCGAGGCGATAACTGCCGCTTCTACGACTTTCAACAACACCG
>JALOTT010000293.1 GCA_025457745.1 Verrucomicrobiota bacterium | reverse complement strand
CGCAGTCGTCAGGACAGTCGTCACCATTCTTAAGCCGCGTCAGTAACTCTGCGTAGAGATCTTGGCGCTGCAGAGATCGAGCAGGCAACCGTTTCGCTTCTACTCGTCAACGAGCTCATAGGCATGAAGCGGCTTCGCGTCATCCCCTTTACGCCAGGATTCAGTCGAACTCCACCTGCGGCAGGTTCATCGTCCCGTAGATGACCCGGTGCAGAATGAGAACCTTATCCCGCACACCGTAGAAGATCAGCCACCTTCCAAATCGATTCACCCGCCAAGAGCGAATGCCAGGATGCTTGAGATCCTGGCGCTCCCGCCCGACAAGTGGATAGTTCTTCAAGAACTCAAGGGTATCCAGCAGTGCCACCCGCCACGCCTCAGCGACCTCGGCTCCAGCACGATCCAACAAGCGCAACTGCTCGCGAGCAACGTCCTGATAGAAGGCCGGCCGTGCACGCAGGGTCATCTTGCCTTGCCTTTGGCCGCATGCTTGGCCCGGGCTGCGCTAATGGCAGCGTCGAATTTGGCTCGGGAGAATTTCGCCTCCGGACCGCTGGCGAGTGACTCGTCGATGAGCCGATCGACAGTCCGGGTGCTCATCTGGTCATCCATCGCAAACGTTCGCTCCAACCGCGCCATAACCTCCTGAGCCATGCTGCGGAAATTCGCTTCACCTTCCCGCTTGAGTAGGGCGTGAAGGTCTTCCGGGATGTCTTTCAGAGTGATGCTTGCCATACATGAAAACCATAATGCAACCGGATTGGGCGTCAAGTGCCATCGAGCAGTGAACCCCACACGCCAACCATAGCACGGTGTTGATTACCTGCCTCAAAACAACACCGAAAGAGCCTTTCGGCTAGGATAGGGATTGATCCCATGGTCAGGCGATCGCCACGCTTTGGGTTCCCACGAATTCTGCTTCCAACTGCGGCTCGCCGTCCTCCAGCAGCATGGAGATCACTTCACGGAGGTTGCCGTTAAGCTCATCCATGGTCTCGGCCTGGGAATGTGCTCCAGGGAATCCAGAAACATAACCAACCAGCAGACCGGTCTCAGGATCTCGCTCAACCACCGCCGTAGATGTCCTCATATATCCATTGCTTCACGACTCGGCTGTTAGTCAATGCAGCCGTGGAAGCGCCTTCACCCGTGCTCGCACCTCCATCAAGAGCTCCAGCAATGGGGTGAAATAGTACTGGAGGGATAGAACCGAAAGGGAGTGTTGCCCGCCGAAAGCGCTTGGGCGGAATGCTCAACTATTACTATCGCCAAGCCGCCTGACGCGGGGCAATCGAGTTTCCGGACATTACGGGGTGGCGCAGCCTGTGTCTTTCTGTGCAAACACTTTCGCCTCGCTACCTGCCTTTGAAGTCCCCGATCAGGTTTTTGCTGCCGACAATGGCTGTGGTTGCGCCCGTGGTCTTTGCGTCCAGGAAGCCATCCGGTATACGCACGTTCGGATTAAACGCATTCGGATCGGAGGTCGCAAGATTAAGGGTAACACTAATTTATGATTGCGTAATACTGCATGCTTGGCAACACTCATTCCGATTTAGGCATTATTTGCGTGGGGCACTGGTGAGATTAGGCGCTTCCGCATCATTCACTCCGGCGCATGGATGAGATGATGGTTTCAGACAGTTTGAATCACAACAGAACCAAATGGTCGCACCTGACGAAGGCAACCGCCGGGCATCGCGCCTTCACCCTGATCGAATTGCTGGTGGTCATTGCCATCATCGCGATTCTCGCCGCCCTGTTGCTCCCGGCTCTCGCCCAAGCCAAGGAGCGCGGCAAGCGCGCGGCCTGCGTCAGCAATTTGCGCCAAATCGGACTGGCGACACAGCTTTACGCGGATGAAGCGAAGTCCTACCCGCCGGCGTGGATTGACTCGACCACGCGCTGGATGGATTTGATCAAGACCCAACTGGCGAAAAACTCCGGCGTTTACCTCTGTCCGGCTGATCCCAAACGGATTGCCGTGACTTGGGACACCAACATCTTTCTCAGCTACGGCATCAATACCTTCAACCTCTCCGGCAAGGACTATTGCTTCTGGTATGGGGTCAAGGCCGCAAGTGTGCGCCGGCCCTCCAGCACCATCATTTTCGCCGATTGCACACCGGGCAAATACTACTGCGGCGGCGGCAGTTCCTTCACCAATCCTGTCGTGGATGTGGATTACCGGCACAGCAAGAAGAGTTTTGTTGCGGCCTATTGCGACGGCCACGTCGAAGTCAAAACCATCTGCACCCAGGACGAGTGGGATGCGGGCAAATAAGCGATATACGCCATGAAAAAACTGAATCAAAAAACCACAACACTCCTGTTCACCCTGGCTGCCGGGCTATTGCCGCTCGCGGCGCACGCTGAGTTCTCGCTGCCCTCCGGCTCAGCTTCACCCGGTCACGGAATCAGCAACGTCCTATCCGGCAGCCTCGCCAACGGCGTGCTGTATTGGCAAAGCACCAGCAATTGGCTGAATACCGGCAATCCCATAACGACCTACGGCACTTACGCCACCACCAACGACTATCTCCTGCCGGTCTGCGATTCCATTTCCGTGGCGCGCATTGGCATGACCATCTGGGGCGGCACGGCCAACTACGTCAGCGAAATGACCGTATCGATCAACGGCACGAACCTTCCTTCCACGAATCCAATCATCTTTGGCACGACGAACGACGTGAACCCGGTCTTCAGCGCCACAAGCGCGAACGCTTACGGATCAGGTTCGGGCGTCTGGCTCGTAACCTTGCCTCTGCCGCCGGAAATGCTGCTGAAGGACGGCACACCTAACACTGTCATCATTTCGCAAACCAGCACTAATGGCTTCGATGGCCGCGTGCAGCACGTCACGCTGCTGGCGGTTTGTCAACAGAGCAGTCTCGCCAATACCTTCGACTACTCGATCGCTGAAGGCAGTGGCGACATCTACAGAACACCCGCTGGCACGCAGGTTTCGCAACGCACTGTGGCTTTCGACCCCGTGAATCCCACCGATGCAACTGCGGCGACACTGCAGGTCCTCTACACCTACGGTGACGCCAACAACGACCGGCTCTATTTCAACAGCACGCAGTTCGGCAGCGACAACGTGGCGGATTGGAGCACCGCCGTGCTCAACAACGGTCCGTCTGTCGTGAGTTTCGACGTGCTGGCCAATCTGGTCGCAAGCAATAGCGTCACATTCTCGTTGGGCGCGGACGTGCCTGTCACTCAAGAGACCAGTCTTCGCCCCCAACTGGCCGCGCTCGCGGTGACGCGCCCAGCAACAGTTACCCCTCCGTCGCTCACCATTACCGGCAGTGGACAGATCGCGTGGACGACCAACAGCGTCGGCTTTTCTCTCGAATCGAACACCAACCTGGTCGGCGGCACTTGGATCGCCGTGACCAATGCTCCAACCCCTTCCGGTGATCAATTCACCGTCACCGTGAACTTGTCCGAACCGCAACAATTCTTCCGGCTCAAGAAATCCAACTGACCATGACTGCCGTTGACCAACTGCGCGAACTGTTCCACCACATCGCCGCCTTTCTCGTCTGGCCGGTGCTGCTCGGCTTGCTGGCATTGATGGCCGCCATGTTCATCGCTCTCGGCGGCTTCCTACGCGAGGCGTGGGATCGCCGGTCCGGACGGCGCGGTGTTCTGGTGCGGGCGCAAAGAAAACTCGATGAGATTGCCGCCTCGCAACCGGGAGAAGGCTTGGACCTCCGACTGGAAGAATGTCTGCAAAACACGGAACGCGAGGCGTGGCGGGGACTTGGACGCCTGCGATTGGCCGTGCGGGTCGGACCTTCACTCGGCTTGATGGGCACGCTTATCCCGATGTCGGATGCCTTGCAGGGGCTGGCCGATGGCAACTTGCCCGCGCTGGCCAGCAACATGGTCACGGCCTTTGCCGCCACCGTGATTGGTCTGACGATCAGCGTGGCCGCCTACCTGATTGCCGGCGCGCGGGAAAGCTGGGTGAGGGCCGATGCACAGGCTCTCGCCTTTCATGCCGAGCGGGTGCTGCGCAAAGCCAACGGAAAGGCCTGACCATGCGATTTGTTCATCGTCATCGCAGCTCCGCCCACGGACCAGCGCCCGGACACGACGAAGACCCGCTCGCGGGCATCGCCAACCTGTTTGACGTGAGCGTGGCATTCATCGTTGCGCTGTTGATTGCGCTCTTCGCTCTGTTTTCCTCCGGCAAGCTGCTCGACAAGAACTCCAACGTCACACTGGTGAAACAGACCGAGGACGGCAAGATGGAAATTATCACCAAGCAGGGCGCGCAAATCAAAGTCCAGAAGGTCACCGACAAGACCCTCTCCGGTCAGGGCACGCGGTTGGGCACGGCGTATCGCCTCGCCAATGGCCAGGTCGTCTATGTGCCAGACGAGGAGACCAAACCCAAATGAGCGTGCTGTGAAGTGCTTCACTTCATTGCTCCTCTGGGTTGTCTGTCTGGTGGCCGCGGCCGCAAACGCTGCGGAGGTAAGAATCGCTCTGCTGATTGGCGATGCACAATCCGCCGCGGCCATTGGCGCAATCACGGAACTGCGCCGTGACCCGGCATTGACCAACATCAGTGTTCGCGTTTATCCGCGCATTGAACTCACCGACAACGACCGCCAGTTCGTCCGGGAAAGCGACATCATTGTGGGCTTCACACGATACGGCGCTTTGTTGCGGGAACTTGCGCCCGAGCTTCGTGCGGCTTCGGAACGCGGCGCTTGGCTAGCCGGCGTTGGCACGACCACCGATCAGGAATATGCCGACCTTGGGTTCAAACGAGATGCAGAGCTTGCGGCTTATCTTGAAGCGGGGGGGCAGGCGAACCTCGCTCAACTCGTCCGGGCGGCACTTGCGCGTCGGCACAGACCGGATCTCAAAGTTCTGCCACCGTCGCCGTTCCCGGAATTTGGCTTCTTCGATCCCGCGAGTCGTCGGGGGTTTGTGCAGTTCGACGATTACGCCAGGACTTATCTCACCACAAAAACAAATGCCACCGCCCGTCCTTGGGTGGGCGTTTATTTCTCGCGGGACAATGCGACGTCCGGCCAGACGGAGTTGTTATCTGCTCTCGACGCTGCCCTACAAGCGCGCGGGTTCAATGTGCTGTTCGGCTTCGGTTATCCCAGCGACGTAGCGCTGCCCAAGCTGTTCCTCGACGCGAACGGTGACGCCCGCGTCGAAGCACTCGTCGGGCTGACGCTCAAGATTGGCAACGTGCCGGACAAACTTGCTCCACTCCTCACGAAACTCGACGTGCCGATCCTCAATGCGATCGCCCTGAATTCACAGAGCCGCAACGAGTGGGAACGCTCTGCCAGCGGGCTCGAATTCATCGAACGCTCCTGGCAGATCGGCGCAGCGGAACTGGCGGGCGCGGTTGCCCCCACCATCGTGGCC
>JALOTT010000292.1 GCA_025457745.1 Verrucomicrobiota bacterium | reverse complement strand
GCTCACGCCCTGGGCTATACGGCCGAGGGTGCCCATGCTGCAGGGTACAATCACCATCTGGTTGTACTGCCCGGAGCCGCCAAAAGCAAACACGGTGATCACACCGGTAGCCTTACAACGGGATTCGGAAGTAAAGATGGATGCGCTGACGGAACTGCAGTTTCCACTGCCTTGGGCCGCTGCCGCCAGGGAGAGAATCCAGCATAATACTATGCCAAACAACCTCGGTTTCTGATATTGGATAAAACGCATACAACCAGGGTTTATACAAAGGGTTTGATTGTTACCTGTTTATAACGAAGCGTATCGTTTGTTCAGTATAAAGCGTGTTAGAATATTTCGGTGATTCTCAACCGATTAGCTCATCAACAATTTTAATGAATTGATTATCAGTAATTTGTATAATCGATTGAGATACAGGCGGGTTTGAAAAAACAGGTACGGGTAACGAATACCGTCAATGCCGTGGAGGTAACCCTGGTGTTGCAGGCCGCAATCGCCCTTGTTGTACTGGCACATGGGGCAGAAGTGATTGCGTTCGCTGAAGAGCAGTTCCAGCGTGGCCTTCCGCAGATTCTGCAGGCGCGGGCTTTGGGAAATAATTTTGGTGCCCGCAACCGCGGGAGTGGTGCAGGCCGGGACGATCTTCGGACTGCCTTCGATTTCGACAATGCAAAGGCGGCAGCCGCCCCAGGGCGTCAGCTCTTTGAGGTAGCACAGCGTCGGGATCTTGATGTCGTTGGCGCGGGCGATCTCCAGGATGGTCTGGCCTTCGGCGGCTTCGCAGAGGCGGCCATCAATGTGGAGCGAGATTTTCTTGGTTGCAGTCATGGCTTTGCCTAAATCAGTGGGTCTTGGCCTCCGGGGCTTTGATGTCGCAGCGCAGGCAGCGGAAACATTCAGCTTTGGCCTGCCACTCGGTGAAGGTGGGCGACACTTCGACATAATTACCGCGCCGTTCCTCAACGGGCAACAGGCGCGCCGGATTCCGTCCGCCGCCCTGGGCCGCAGGCGGGATGGTCTGATCGTAAGTGAAGTTGGGCCACAACTTTTCGAAGCGTTCCTCGCCGGTCAACGCCCGGTCAATCGTCTTCGCCGCCTTCTTGCCCCAGCCCATGGCGGTGGAAACGTTGGCCGCGCCGGTGACATAATCGCCGGCGGCATAGACCTTCGGATGGTTCGTCTGGTGCGTCCACGGATTCACTTTCAGCGAATTCCAGGAGGTAATTTCGAGGCCCAGCGCCTTGGTGACCACGCTGTCGGGTTTTTCGCCGATCGCCTTGATGACCGCGTCGCACGGAATCACGTAGGTTTCCTTGGTGACCACAGGCGAACGGCGGCCGCGGGAATCGTACTTACCAGGCACGGTCTTGGCGACCTCCAAGCCGGTGATGCGCCCGCTCTTGTCGGTGATGATTCGGAGGGGAGCGGCCATGGTGATGAGCTTGGCGCCTTCTTCGAGCGCCTGCTCGGTTTCATCGGGAATCGCGGGCATGTCCTCGCGGGAGCGGCGATAGACGATGGTGACCTCCGCGCCCAGACGCAGGGAGGTGCGCGCGGCGTCAATGGCGGAATTGCCGCCGCCGATGACGGCAACCTTTTTGCCCAAGCGCGGTTTCTTGCCGTGAGCCGAGGCGTTGAGAAATTCCAGCGACGAATAAAGGTCTTTGGAATCTTCGCCGGGGATGCCGAGTTGGGTTTCTGCCCAAGTGCCAATCGCCAGCAGCACCGCGTCGTGTTTCTGTTCCAGTTCGTCGAGCTTCAGCGTTTTGCCGAGGGCGGCGTTGAACTTGAACTGGACACCGGCGCCGCGGATGAAAGCGACTTCCTTATCCACCACGTCCTTGGGCAGGCGGTATTCCGGCAGCGCGTAACGCAACATGCCGCCCGCGTCGGGCGAACTGTCATAGATGGTGACCTTGTGGCCGAGCAGGGCGAGGTAAAACGCCGCGCTGAGGCCAGCCGGGCCGGCGCCGACCACGGCAATTTTTTTGCCGGTGGCGGCCCGCTTGCGCCGGAGAACCCGCTTCAACACCTTCTTGGCGAGGTCGCCGTTGTACGCCATGTCGGCGATGTACCGGTGGGTTTCGCGCATGTTCACCGAGGCGTCCACGCCGACGCGCCGGCAGCGGATTTCGCACGGATGCTGGCAGACGCGGCCGGTGGAGGCCGGCAGGGGATTGTCCATCACCACCAGCTCGAACGCGTCCTCGAGCCGGTCCTCCTTCAACAACTGGAGGTAGCCGGGGATGTTCATGTTCAGCGGGCAGGTGTTTTCGCACGGCGAAAGCTGTAGCGCGGTGCATACGCCGGCCACGCAGCGGTGTTCGCGGATGTGCTGCTCGTACTCGCGGCGGAAATGCTTGAGCGTGGTGAGCACCGGGTTTGGCGCGGTCTGGCCCAGGCCGCACAGGCTGGCGTCGCGCACGACGTGACAGAGCGCCTCGAGCCGGTCTAGGTCCTCAAGCTCCCCTTCGCCGCGGCAGATTTTTTCCAGCAGGTTGAGCATCTGCTTGGTGCCGACGCGGCACGGCGGACATTTGCCGCAGGATTCGTCGCAGCAAAATTCGAGGAAGAATCGCGCCACGTCCACCATGCAGGAATCCTCGTCCATGACGACGAGGCCGCCCGAGCCCATGATGGAGCCGAGCTTCTGGAGCGCCTCGTATTCCAAGGGCGTGTCGAGCAGGTGGGCCGGGACAACGCCGCCGGACGGGCCGCCGGACTGCACCGCCTTGAACTGCTTGCCATCGGGCGGGCCGCCGCCGATTTCGAAGATGATATCGCGCAACGGCGTGCCGAAGGGCACCTCGGCCAGACCAGTGTTGGTGATCTTGCCGGCAAGCGCGAAGACCTTTGTGCCCTTGGCCTTCTCGGTGCCGATCGTGGCGTACCACGCGCCGCCGCGGCGGATAATGATGGGCACCGTGGACCAGGTTTCCACGTTGTTGATGTTGGTGGGTTTGCCCCACAGGCCGCGCTGGGCCGGGAACGGCGGACGCGGCATGGGCTGGCCGCGGCGACCTTCGATGGACCGCATGAGCGCGGTTTCCTCGCCGCAGACAAACGCGCCGGCGCCGATGCGCAGCTCGATGTCGAAATCGAAACCGCTACCAAAAAGATTTTTGCCGAGCACGCCGAGCTTGTAGCCCTGGTCAATGGCGATCTGCAGGCGCTTGATGGCCAGGGGATATTCGGCGCGGATGTAAACGAACCCGCGGTTGGCCCCCATGGCGTAGGCGCCGATGATCATGCCTTCCACGACGCTGTGCGGGTCGGCCTCGATCACGGAACGGTTCATGAACGCGCCGGGGTCGCCTTCGTCGGCGTTGCAGATGACGTACTTGGGCGTGGTCGCCACCTTGGCCATGAGATCCCATTTCACGCCGGTGGGGAACCCGGCCCCGCCGCGGCCCCGCAGGCCGCTAGTTTTGAGTTCCTCGATAACGCGGGCAGGCGTCCATTCGGTGAGCACCTTGCCGAGCGCGGCATAGCCGTCGCGGGCGACGTATTCCTCAATGTTTTCGGGGTTGATGATGCCGCAGTTCTCGCGCACGACGCGCGATTGCAAATTGAAGAACGCAAAATCCTGCTGGGTGGCGACGATGCTGTTGGTGACGGGGTCGCGCGGCAGGAGTTTTTCATAGGGCCGGCCCTTGACGAAATGTTCCCGGACGAGCTTGGGCACATCCGCGGCGACGACGCTCCGGTAAAACGTGCCGTCAGGATGAACGAGGGCGACGGGGCCCAAGTCGCAGCGGCCCATGCAACCGGTTTCGACGACCTGAACTTCGTGCTCCAGGCCGGCTTTTTTGAGTTCGCTCAACAGGGTGTCGCGGGCGGCGAAACTGCCGGAACTGGTACAGCCGGTCCCCGTGCAAAGCAGCACATGTGCGCGAAAAATGGCCATGGCGGCTTACTCCTTGTTCTTGACCTGGCCCACGGCGATTTCCTGGACCTTTTTGCCCTTTTGCAGGTGCTGGGTGACAATCTTGCGGGCGCTATCGCGGTCCACCTTGCCATAGACGGTTTTCTCGCCGCCGGTTTCCTCGACGCGCACCATCGGCTCGGCGTCCACCATGCCGATTTCGCCGGTGACGCAGACCTCGACGCTGCCGAGGCTTTGTTTTTCGATTTCATCAAGCATGATGGTCATCACCTCGCGGGCGCCGGCGGCGACGCCGCTGGTGCCCATGCCGACGACCACGCGGTATTTTTTGCCGCCTTCGCGCAGGGCGATTTGTTTCTGTGCCTTTTCTTTGAGTTGTTTCAATTGTTCCAAGTTCATAAAGCGACTGCTCCTTTCGTGGTCAGCTCCCGCGAGTCGAAGCAAAACTTCTCCTCGTCGGAGCGGTAGTTCAACTGCACTTCCATTTTTCTATCCGACGCACACAAGGTGAGGATGGTGGCGTTCAGGTCGCCCAGCGGCGGCCGGTCAATGTGGCTGAGCCGCATCGAGGCGGTCACCGTCGTGCCCCGACCGGGGGCGGATCGGACCTGAAATCGTCCGTCGCACATTTCACAGGTCTGGCGGAGGAAGGCCAGACCGAGGCCGACGGGCTTGCGCCGTTTGTGCTTGCTGCTCCAGCTCCGCGCCAACACCCGTTCCAGCGTGGCCGCGTCCATCCCGCAACCGTCGTCCTTCACACGCAAGACGAGCCGGTCGCGCCGCCGGCTCTCCGTGATGCTGATCTGCACTTTTGTGGCGTTGGCGGAGAGCGAATTCATGGCGATGTCCAAGATGTGCTGTGACAGCTCCTCAAACATATTTCTTCAGGCCGGTCTTGAAGAGCTGCGGGATTTTGTCCGCCGTCAGTTTGCCATAGACGTCGTCGCCCACCGACATGGCTGGCGCCAGCGCGCAGGCGCCGATGCACCGGGCGGTGGAGAGGCTGAACCGGCCGTCTTTGGTGGTTTCGCCCTCCTTCACGCCAAGCTCTTTTTCGAGGGCGGCCAGAATGTGATCCGAGCCCCGCACGTGGCAGCCGGTGCCGCGGCAGACCATGATCTGGTGTTTGCCGCGCGGGGTCATGGTGAAGAAGTTGTAGAAGGTGACCACGCCGTAGATGTGCGACATGGGCAGCTTCAACGCGCTGGCGATGTAGCGGAGCAGGTCGGCGCTGAGATAGCCGAACATTTGCTGCGCCGCGTGCAACACCTGGATCAGCGCCGTTGATTCGTGGTTGTAGCTTTCAATCGTGCGGTCAAGGTCCGCAAAGCGCGGGTCGCCGCTCGGATGGGTGGTTTCCATGGCCGCGATGCGCGCGGCGTCGCTGATGGCTTTCTGGGCCACGACTGCCCGGTCAGGCTTCCGGCCACAGGTGAACAACACCGTGCCAACATCCTTGGTCGTGGCGCAGGAGATGACGTTGCGGTGGATCTGGATGGTGACCCACAACACACCGGGATTGGCGTGTGCCAGCACATCGCTCAACAGGTCGCTGATATAACAGCCGGTGAGGTCGGCCTCCACCCGTTCAGTCAGCAACTCGGCCTTCAAGATGGCCGCCATGGACGACAGTTTTATCGGGATATTGGCTTTCAAGGGGTATTCTCCTTTTGGAGCGGGGGGGCCGCCGCTTTACGCAGCACGATCTCGGAATACACGCGCGTGCCGGAGCCCATCCGGGAATGAATTTCGAATTTGTCGGAGCATTTCTTCATGTTGGGCAGCCCCATGCCAGCGCCGAAACCCAATTCGCGCGCCAGCGGCCCGGCAGTGGACCAGCCTTCCTGCATGGCCAGG
>JALOTT010000291.1 GCA_025457745.1 Verrucomicrobiota bacterium | reverse complement strand
GCGGGACCGAACGCCTGGATTCAGGGGAATGTGCAGAACTGGACGATAGATTACGATAACAACATCTTGACGGGCGTGCTCTACAACTACAACAAGTCGGCGGCTATTTACCGGTGCCCCGCCAGCCGTGCCTTCGTGCCTCGCGCGGGAGTTGTGACTGTGCCCCACCACCGCAGCTATGCCATCTCGGGCCAGCTCAGTTGCAACGTGGGCGTGAATGACACCTACACCCGGGTGGCCAAGAAGGACACCGAAATCAAAAACACTTCCCGGGTGTTTGTCTTTGGCGAGGAGAACCAAATCAGCATTGACAATGGAGCTATGGGCGTCAATTCGCTGGCGAGGGCTGCTTTTTGGAATCCCCCGACCGCTCGCCACAGCGGGGCGGCCACGTTCTCGTTTATGGATGGCCACGCTGAGCTCTGGAAGTGGCGCGGGGCAGTGTTGCCGAAGATCAACCGCGACTACAACGCGGACGACACCCGCACCCAGCGGCCCAGCCCGACCGTCAATCCCCTGGCTCACTTTTCCACCACCGCCTCCGACCCGGACTACCTCAAACTGGCCGATGCGCTGCCGGAACCTTGACCACGAGCCGCCGCGCAGAACGCCCAATCCATGTGTTCACTGATTTTGCAGGGCCACGCCGCTTTCGGGGTCCTCCTTGCCGCGCTCGCCCTCCGGCCGGCCCCGCTTCGTGGGCCCAGGATGCGTTCTGGAACTATGCGGTTGATGCCCCGGTGAGATGTCCCCACCCATTTCCGCCGTATTTTCAGGTTTATTTAGCTGCGTCTGCCCTGCAAAATACGCTTGCAGGCATTGCTCCCACCGCATCGCTGGTGTAACTTCTACCGTTCGGCGAGGCACACCGCTGCCGGGCAGTAAAACGCAAAAACTCATATATCGTGACCTCATTGATGCCACATCTTTCCGGGACTTGGCGTTCCCTGCTCGCCGCGCTGGTCCTCCTGCCGGCTCCGCTTTTCGCCGCTACCGGGATTTATGTCGCCCCGGCACCGGCGGGTAACGACGCCAATCCCGGTACCGCCTTGCAACCGGTGGCGACCCCGCAGGGCGCGCAGGTCCGGGTCCGCGCGCTGATCGCGGCCGGCCTGACGAATCCGGTAGAAGTGATCTTCGCCGCCGGAACCTACGAGATAAGCGCCCCGCTGGAATTGCGCCCGGAAGATTCCGGCACAGCGGCTTTCCCCATCACCTGGAAGGCGGCGACCAACGGCACGGTCATCCTCAGTGGTGGTAAAAAGATCACGGGGACGTGGACGAACGGCGGCGGCGGCATCTGGTTTACCGACCTCACCGGTGTGGGCTTGGGCCCCAACCAGTGGAACTTTCGTCAGTTGTTCGTCAACGGCCAACGGGCAACTCGCGCCCGCTATCCCAACGTCACCCAGTCGAACCCGTTTCTCTATGCGACCGGTGGCAACACGAACTATGTGATCATCAACTCCAATTTAGTCAAATCAAGCTGGGGCACGGCGGCCGACGCCCAGATCAACATCGTTCCCCAATCGCGGTTCTTTAATCAATGGAACACCGTCACCGGCGTCAACACCAACACCGGGCGGATCAACCTCGCCAACAGTGAGCTGAACCGCTTGATTGACAGTGGAAGCTGGTTTTGGATTGAGGGCGTTCAGGCGGAACTGGATGAGCCGAACGAGTGGTTTTTGAATCCCACCACCGGTCGGCTTTCTTATATGCCGACCAACGGAGTGGATCCCAATACTCTGGAGATCGTGGCGCCTTACCTGAACCGCATCATCAATGTGCAAGGCGACGTCAACGCCGGCACGCATGTCCAGTATGTGAATTTCGACGGCCTGGAGTTCCGTTACACCGACTTTACTCTAGGTCAGATCGAGGCGCGCGTGGCCACCGATACCGCGATCATGTTCGAGAACACGAGCGACAGTTCGGTGCGGAACTGCCGGTTCGTGAACATTGGCGGCTACGCGTTGTGGCTGCACCTGGACAGCCAGCGGAATGTGTTCGACCAAAACACCGTGAGCTACTCCGGCGCTGGGGGAGTGCTGCTGACGGGTTCCCGACTTGCCTACATGGACGACTCCAAAATTTACACCCCCGGCGAGGCCGCGGCTAAGGTGGCGCCGATTCTCAACGAGATCACGCGCAACACCGTGGAGCACTGTGGTAAGATCCGTTATTACGGCGGCGGGGTGCATCTGGACTCACGCCCGTTCAGCATGACGATGGCGCCGGGCAATTACATTGCGCACAACCATTTCAACGACCTTTCGCGCAACGGCATCTTCGCCTTCCGCAATCAGGGCGGCAACGTGGTGGAATACAATCGCATCCACAACTGCATGCAGACCACCATTGACGGCGCGGCGATCCATTTCGCCACCATGAACACCATCAACGCGCCGAACTACATCCTCAACAACTACCTCTACGACATTTGGGGATGGAGCCAGAAGTCGAATGGAATCCCCACGCGGTCGCTTGGCAATGGCGTGTTTCTCGATTGGGACACCAGCAACACCACGGTGAAAGATAACTGGGTTTACAATTCGGTAAGCGGGGCGGTGAAGGTGATCTTCGGCGGCAACCAGAATGTCGTTCAATCCGGGAACCAGTCCTCCAGCACCGTCATCACGCCGCCCTTTGAGGCGGAAGTCGGCCCCGACGGCACGGCCTCCTATGGCATCGTCCTGGCGAGCAACCAGCTCACCGGAAGTGTCATCGCTTACACTGATACTGAACATTTTTCGTCCAACGGAACGTGGGCGGTCGAGACCGCCATTGGCATTGTCAATTTGTTTGAGTTCAAGTATCTGACGGGCACCGCCGCCGTGGCTTCGCAGGCAATCTACACGCTCCCGATCACGGAGGACGGCAATTATCAGATATCGCTGCTTTACAAGCCCGGCAGCGACCGCGCCTCGAATGTGCCGATCACCATCAAGCACGCCGATGGCATCACCAATATCACTTGGAATATGCAGCAGGGTTCGCAATACGGCTTTGCGGTCGCGGTGGGAACTTTTCGTTTCGTCGCGAGCCAGACCAATACAGTGACCTTGTCTACCACCAACGTGAACGGCAAGGTCATCGCGGATTCGGTGGGTTTCGTGAAGATCGAGAACAACGTGGCCCCGGTGGTGACTAACGTGCAGGTTTCCGGTAGTGCGCAGGTGGGCGGAACGTTGACCGGCAGTTACAACTATAGCGACGCCAACAACGATCTTGAAAGCGCGAGCCGGTTCCAGTGGTATCGCAGCACCGATGCCAATTTCGGCAACGGCGACGTCGCGATTCCCGGCGCCACCAACCAGAGCTATGTCGTGCAATCCGCTGACACTGGCAACTTTCTCTTCTTCGAGGTGACGCCGGTTGCCTTGACCGGAGTTTCACCGGGCAGCGTCGCCCAAAGTGCGCCCGTCTATATTTTCCAAACGGCCGGGTTCATCCGAAAACTCGGAAGCGGCCTTCCGCAACGAATCGTCTTTTACGGCACCAGCCTGACCGCTTCAGGGATCTGGACTTCACAGATGCAAAGCGCCGTGGATAGCGTTTATCCGGGGCTGGTCACGTATATCAACAGCGGCGGTTCGGGCAAGGCGTCGGATTGGGGCGTTACGAATCTTCAGACCAAAGTCATTAATCAAACTCCCGACGTCGTCTTTATCGAGTTCTCGGTCAACGACGCGGCGGTGATTCTTAACGTATCGCGTGCCCAAGCATTGGCGAATCTCTCGACCATGGTGAACAGCATCCGGAGCGCGCGGCCGAATTGCGAGATCATCCTGCAGGTCATGAATCCGGTGGATCGCCGGGACACGGACACCTACAGCCCGCGGACGGACCTGGCGTTCTACCAACAGGATTACCGCAACTTCGCGGCCACGAACGGACTGCAGTTTATTGATCACATGCCCGCGTTCCAAGCGCTCCTCGACGAGGGATCAGACGCCTATCGCGTCTTCGTTCCCGATGGATTGCACCCGAACGCCGAAGGATTTGCCCGATACCTGACCCCGGTGCTGCTGCAAGCGATCGGACTCGCTCCAGACATTTCGCCTCAACCAGACATCGTGCTCGACAATTCCGATCCGGCCCCGGCCATCGTTTTGAACGGCGCTTGGACTTCGAGCACAAACACTCCCGGCTACCTTGGCACGGACTATCTTCAAAATGGCAACACCGGACAAGGAACCAAGTCCGCCGTGTTCACCCCGAACATTCCCAGTAACGGTGTTTATCCGCTATTTCTGCGTTGGACCTCGGATGTGAACCGCGCCACCAATGTTCCCGTGACGGTGAACTACAACGGCGGTTCATCAAACCGGACGGTAAACCAAACCCTCAACGGTGGGACTTGGTTTGCGCTGGGTTCTTTTCCGTTTGCCGCCGGCACGAATGGAACCGTGACGATTGGCACAACCGCCACGAGCGGTTATGTGATTGTTGACGGAATGGGCGTCGGACTAAGCCAGACCTCCACGGTGGTTCGTTTGCGAATGGACAACGGCCGGGCCGCCGAGCCGTCAGCACCGCAAGCGGTCGGCCGGAGCAGCACGCTGATCGTCTGGCGCAGCGGTTCGACTCAAGCAGATCTCACCGTTCAACTCAGCTTCACAGGAGGAAGTGCGGTGAGCGGTGTTGATTATGCGATGCTCCCGACCAGCCTCACCATTCCCGCCGGACAATCGGCGGCCGCCGTCCAGTTGCTCCCCTGGTATGATCTGCTGGTTGAAGGCGACGAGACTTTCAAGGTGTCACTGGTGCCGGCAGCGGGTTACTCGACGGGTTATCCGAGCAAGGCCAGCATTGTGATTGAAGACCGCGTCGGCAGCGGAAATGCCCCGCCCGTGGCGTCCAACGTGACCATTACCGGCACCCCGGCCGTCGGCGCAACGATTCAAGGAAACTATAACTACTCCGATTCGGAGGGTGATGCTGAGAGCGGCACGACCTTCCAGTGGTTTCGCAGCGATGACGCCATTTTCGATGCAGGTGATGTGGCGATTCCCGGTGCGACCAACCGCAGCTACACCGTGCAAGCTGCGGATTCCGGCAAGACGCTGTTCTTTCAGGTAACACCCATGGCCGCCACCGGTTCACTCACCGGCAGCCCCGCCGCCAGTGGAGGAGTGTTGATTCCGACGGCTCCTCCCAGCTCCTTCAAAATCCTCATCAAAGAAGACTTCGGCGGAACCGGCGCGGCGCTCAACGGGACGCCCGCCGACACCTTTGACACAGCCATCACCGCCGCGGGAGGTTCCAGCAACTGGGTCGCGGCTGCCAACTTCCTCGATAATGGCGCTGTCACCCTCGCCACGCGTCAGGCGGCCTATTTTAATCTTGGCAACTACATCAACAACGCGAAAGGATCAGCCGCCGGGTTCTTCAAGCTCACCCTG
>JALOTT010000290.1 GCA_025457745.1 Verrucomicrobiota bacterium | reverse complement strand
GCGTCACCAATTTCGGCGAAAGATTCCCGACCGACCGTTTGTTCTGCACCGTCGAGGGTCGCGTCGCCGAGGCTGGCGACATCCTGTTCAGTGTCCGCGCTCCCGTCGGTCGCATGAACATCGCCGACAAGAGAATCATCATCGGTCGCGGCCTGTCAGCTATCCGCCACAACGACGGCCACCAAGCGTTTCTCTGGGAGCAGTTGCGAAACCGCTTCACGGAAGACGACATGATGGGCAACGGCGCAATCTTCGCAGCGGTGACGAAAGACGACATGCAGGGCATCGAGTTGGTTTGCCCGCCCTCGCCACTCGTCGTGGCAGCCACGAAGCACTTCGAGCCGATTCACAGCGAGCTTGCCACGCTCTCCAAGCAAATCGCCAACCTGCGCAAGACGCGCGACCTGCTGCTGCCGCGTCTGCTGTCGGGGCAGGTTGCATTGTCGGCGGCGGGGGAAGTTGTTAGCTTATCGCCGCACAAAAACAAATCCTGACATGGCCTGGTTACTTTTCATGGACGAGAGCGGGCACAGCCACAAGGAACTGCCTTATGAAGTGCGCGGTGGCTACGCGCTGGCAGACACGCATCTCTGGCCGTTTGTGCAAGACGTGCTCCGGCTGGAATTGTCGTGCTTCGGCGCACGGCTGGCAGATTACAAGTCCGAGGTGAAGGGGATGAAGCTTTTGTCGAAGGATCGTTTTGAGCACGCCGCGCAGATGCCGGAGATTGAGAATGTGAAACGGCAACATCTTTGCCGATCACTGCTGCAAGCGGGGTTGGAAAAGCGCCCACCCACGCGCGAGCAACTCACCGCCTACGGTCAGGCATCGCTGCGGATGGCGGATGGAATCTTTGTTTTATTGGAGCGGCACAAGGCGCTGATTTTCGCCTCCGCCGTGCCATGCGGGACAGCCAAGCCGCCGTCGGGAGCACCAGCGCCACCGGACATCCTGCGCAAGGATCATATTTTTCTGCTGGAGCGGTTCTTCTATTTTCTGGAGAAGGAACGGCAGATGGGTTTGCTGGTGATGGATGAAGTGGAGAAGACGGAGGATCGGCGCTTTGTGCGACGGTTGCATGACTACTTTGTGAAGACCGGGCCTGGCCGGGAACGTTCACGCTGGATTGTGCCGTCGCCGTTCTTTGTGGCGTCGGACATGGCGTTGCCGGTGCAAGCGGCTGATGTGGTGATTTACGCGCTCAATTGGGGATACCGCCATCCGGCGAACATGACTGCGCCTACCCGCCCCGAAATCGAAGCACGCTTTGGTGCTCGAATCCAACAGCTAAACTGGAAGGGCGAAGGTTATGACGGAGTCCACACTTACAAGAGTTTTGGCATCTTTTGCGTGCCGGACCTATACATCCCCCGAACATGAAAAAGGAGACAATGCTTTTGAGTCCCCCTCACTCCAGAAGAGCAAAGGTTACTCGCAGCCGAGTCTCCACCCACATAGAAGCAGAGAATAGGCCGGTTGCCAACCCCTATTTCAGCAGCCATCGACCTGGTCTGGGTGGCTTGCCTATGGACAAAAAGACCCCGAATCAGTCCAGTTTTGTCAAAAGCAGCGCGCGCCAAAAGCGGGCGAAACGTTGCGAACCCCTTAATCTCAAGGGGTTTTCTTTTGACACGAACGGGGTCGAATCAAGCGTCGTTTGTTCATTGGATTGGTTCATTGCCCGAGCATGAGGGCCCACGCCTACACCGAAGACCAGCTTGTCGAGCAGCCCGCCATCGGGTTGTTCGCGGAGCTTGGCTGGGCCGTGGTATGCGCCGAGGAAGAAATGTTTGGCGCACCCTCACCACATCCCTCTCCCACTGGGAGAAGGAGCGAGGGAGAGGGTCGCGTAGCGTTAGGCCGTGAGACGAAGGGCGAGGTGGTGTTGGTGTCCCGGTTGCGCGCGGCGTTGGAGCGCCTCAATCCCTCGCTGCCGCCCGAGGCCATCACCGCCGCCGTGCCCGGAGTCTTGTGTGAGCGGCTGCCGGCGTGTCGGCGTAAGTATCGTATTTCCAATGAGTTCTTATTTGAGTAGAAAACGTCCCTATGAAAGCCTGGATGACCAAAGCGTTGGAGTTGCTGAAGGCAAGCCTTGAGCCGCCGAAGCACGAATTGAACGAGCTGGACTGGAAGGCGGCGCTGTCGCCGGACAAAAAGCGGCTGACGGAGCACCTGTCGGCGTTCGCCAACCAGCCGGGCGGCGGCTACTTGGTTTTCGGGGTGGATTCGGCAGGCACACCGTCCGGCGTGGATGAGAAGACGGTCGAGACAACGGTGAATCAACTGGCCAACCTCGGGCGAGCGGGGCTTGAGCCGCCGGTGGCACTGGACCACACGGTGGAGGATTACGAATCGGTCCGGTTGTTGTTTGTGCATGTGCCGGAGTCGGCGGTCAAGCCGGTGCATCTGCGGGGCAAAGGGCTGGAGGACGCGTTCATTCGCTCCGGCGGCACGACGCGGAAGGCTTCACGGCAGGAAATCGGAACGTTGATGCTGAACAGCCGGACGCCGCGCTGGGAAGAGTTGCACGCGTCGGTGCTGCTGCCGGATACGGAGTTCACCACCAAGCTGAACGTCGAGCCGATTTTCAAGATGTTGGAACGTCCCGCCACGACGACGCACGAAGAGACGCTGACATGGATGGCCGGAGAAAGGTTCATTGTCCGCGAACCGGCGGGTGGCGGCTACGTCACGAACCTTGGCGCAATCGCGGCGGCGCGGAAGCTCGCGGATTTCCCGGACCTCAGCCGCAAGGCGGTGCGGGTGGTGGTCTATGACGGGCTGAACAAGGCGACGACCAAGCAGGAGCAGGAGGGAACGAAAGGTTACGCCATCAGCTTCCAAGGGCTGATGCAATTCATCATGTCGCTGCTCCCGCAGAGCGAGGTCATCGAACAGGCGTTGCGGAAGAAGCGGACGGTTTACCCGGAGATTGCCCTGCGCGAAATCGTTGCCAACGCGCTCATCCACCAGGATTTCTCCATCACGGGCGCAGGGCCGCTGATTGAAATCTATGACGACCGAATCGAGGTCTCAAATCCCGGTGGGCTGCTGCCATCCAAGCGGCTGGACCGGCTCATCGGCACGCAGCCCGAGTCCCGGAACGAGCAACTGGCGCGGGCCTTCCGGCGCTACAAGATTTGCGAGGAGCGCGGCTCGGGGTTGCTGAAGGCGGGCCTGCAAATCGAGCTTTATGGTTTGCCGCCGATTGAGTTCGTGGCCGGCCCAAATCATTTCAAGGTCACGCTGTATTCGCCGCGGACGTTCGCCAAGATGTCGGCCAAGGAGCGGTTGGAGGCCTGCTACCAGCACGCCGTCCTGAAGTATTACTCCGACAGCGCGATGACGAACACGACACTGCGTGAACGGCTCAAGATGCCAGAGAAACAACGTTCAATGGTGTCGGTTCTGATTCAGGAAGCGATTGATAAGGACTTGGTGAGGCCCGCCGACCCGGAGAACAAGTCCAAGAAGTTTGCCGAGTATGTGCCGTTCTGGGCATAGCCGCTTGACCGAAACTTGACCCACAAATGCCCGCCCACGCCTACACCGAAGACCAGCTTGTCGAGCAGCCCGCCATCGGGTTCTTCGCGGAGCTTGGCTGGGCAGTGGTATGCGCCGAGGAAGAAATGTTTGGCGCACCCTCACCACATCCCTCTCCCACTGGGAGAGGGAGCGAGGGAGAGGGTCGCGTAGCGTTAGGCCGCGAGACGAAGGGCGAGGTGGTCTTGGTGTCCCGGTTGCGCGCGGCGTTGGAGCGGTTGAATCCTGCGCTGCCGCCCGAGGCCATCACCACCGCCGTGGATGAATTGACCCGCGACCGTTCGGCCATGAGCCTGCGTTCGCCGCAGGTGAATTTGAAAACGAATTGAACCACAACCATGAACTCATTTCGCAACCATCGTCTCCGCGACCACGCGCTGCCCATGAGCACCGCGTGGTTGTTCAATGATATCGCCGAGGCCAAAGGCAAACAGGAATTGTTCACCCGCCAGTCGCCGCAAATACTCAAAGCGCTCCGCGAGGCCGCCATCATTCAAAGCTCGGAATCCTCCAATCGCATTGAGGGTGTCACCGTCGCTCCCGACCGCTTGCGTCCGCTCGTCCTCGGCAACACCAAACCCCGCGACCGTTCCGAGCAGGAAGTGCAGGGCTATCGCCGCGCATTGAACGAAATCCACACGCGCCATGAAAAACTTCCCATCACCCCAGACACGCTCAAGCATCTGCACGCCCTCTGCCAGTCCGCCAGTGGCGATGCCGGGCAATTCAAGCGCATTGACAATGAAGTCATTGAACTCATTCCCGGTGCTGCGCCGGTGATTCGCTTTCGTTGCGTGACGGCCAAGGAAACTCCCGCCGCCGTGGACGAACTCTGCCTGCTCTATCGCCACGCGCTGGATCAGGACAACATCCCGTCGCTCATCGCCGTTGCCGGACTGGTGCTGGATTTTCTTTGCATCCACCCCTTTCGCGACGGCAATGGCCGCGTCTCCCGTCTGCTCACGCTGCTCGCGCTCTACCAGCACGGTTACGAAGTCGGGCGTTACATCAGCTTGGAACGCCTCGTCGAAGAATCGAAGGAGGATTACTACGAATGTCTCAACCGCAGTTCCCAACGCTGGCATGAGGGTAAACACGAGTTGACGCCGTGGTTCAATTTTCTCCTCGCCGTGATCCGCCGGGGCTATACCGAATTTGAAAATCGCGCCGGTGAGATCAAAGCGCCGCGCGGAGCGAAAACCGCGCTCATCGAGCAGGCGATCAGATCTTTTCCCGCCCAATTCAGCATCGCGGAGATTGAACGAATCTGCCCGGGTGTCAGCCGCGACATGCTCCGACATATTCTCAACCGTTTGCAGCGGCAAAAACAGATCAGTTGCGTGCAGCGCGGTCGTAACTCGCTGTGGCAAAGGAAACAACCACTGAACTAGGTAATACCGATAAACTGCGTAATAAACTAGGTAACAACTCACTTGAGCGCCCACGCCTACACGGAAGACCAGCTTGTCGAGCAGCCCGCCATCAGGTTGTTCGCGGAGCTTGGCTGGACGACGGTGTCGGCGTTGGAGGAAACCTTCGGTGCGACCGGCACGTTGCTGCGCGAGACGAAGGGCGAGGTGGTGTTGGTGTCCCGGTTGCGCGCGGCATTGGAGCGGTTGAATCCCGCGCTGCCGCCCGAGGCCATCACCGCCGCCGTGGATGAATTGACCCGCGACCGTTCGGCCATGAGCCTGGAAGCGGCGAATCGCGAGGTGTATCTGCTGCTCAAGGAAGGCATCAAGGTGTCCGTGCCCGAATCAGATTCGACACCTCACCCCGGCCCTCTCCCCGGTCGAGGCGGAGAGGGTGTCAGAAGCGGCGGGCAGAAGATGGAGCGAGTCCGGGTGATTGATTGGGAGCGTCCGGCGA
>JALOTT010000024.1 GCA_025457745.1 Verrucomicrobiota bacterium | reverse complement strand
TTTGATGATGGGAATACCACCGCAAACGCTCGCCTCGTAGTAAAGGTTCGCGCCGCTTTTCGCTGCCGCCGCGAAAAGTTCCGCCCCGCACGCGGAGAGCAGCGCCTTGTTGGCCGTGACGACGGTTTTGCCTTTTGCCAGCGCCGCGAGCACCATGGTTTTGGCGATGCCCGTGCCGCCGACGAGTTCAATGACGACGTGAACTTGCGGATCGTTGACGACCTCCCGCCAGTCAAGCGTCATCAGGCTGCGCGGAATCTTATAGGGCCGAGGTTCGTCGAACGCTTTGACCGCGATCTTGCGGAGATTGACGCGTACACCGATGCGTGCAGACAGCAACCCGCCGTTGCGCTGAAGCGCGTTGAACACGCCACTGCCCACCGTGCCGCCACCGATCATTCCCAAATTCACCTGCTGAATCATGCCCACGGAGCTTGCCGGGAATCGGCACGTCGGACAATCCAATTTTCCGATGCGGCGAATAGCGCAGCTTGGAGAAACTGAAACGCGATTCTTTGATTCTTGCAAGTCAACCCGCGAAGCGCTTCCCCATCCGCTGCACCTCATCCAGTTTCAGGAATTCTCCGGGCGTTACGACGCGAACGGTTTGATACTGTTTCCGGTCAAAGTGTCCGCGCGCGGTGTTCACCGTGACAATGCAATCGGCGTCCACTGCCAGCGCACATTCCAGGAAGCGGTTGTCCGGTTTATGGCGGATGACGGCAAGTTCCGTAAGCGGGTGACAGAGTTGAAGGGCATCAAGAAACCGCGTCAGCAACTCCGGTTCATCGTTCAGAACCTCGACGTATTCCTCGACCATAGCCGGTGACGCCCAGCATTCGATCTCGTCCGCAAACAGTAATTCGACAATCAGCGCCGCCGGATTCAATCCCGTCGGCAGGGTGGCGAGCTTCAAAACACAAGTGTCAAGAACGACTCGCAAGGTAGGGTTTGGCGCGACGCAGCGCCAGCGCACGGCGTTTTTGTTCAACGAACTCGATGACTTCCCGCTCGGTCATCGTTTTGTCCGCGTTGGCGCGATGCGCCCTGGCCAGTTCCGGCGACAACCGAAACTGGATAAGCTTCCCACCGACTATGGCTTTGGCGAACATGGTGAAAATCTACGCCGGCATTCCGGCGACACAAGCGATTCTTTTGCGCAGGTTCAACCCGTCGCCTCGGCTTGTGCTGAACGGACTGACTCTTGCCCTGGCCGCAATACGTTTGCTTACTCCCGCGATTTGCTTGGCCTCTTGCGCCTTTTCGTGGCGCACAGCGAGTGTAAAAATCTTCAAATTCGCTCTTGCCAAAACCCGGCGAAGTTGTTCAATCGTCACCGTTCGGAAAGAATATTTATGTAACCAGGCAATCAATTCACAGATTTGCGGCTTCGGCTGCTGTCCAACTCGAAACTAGCACTTTCACTTACAGGACACATTCGAGGCACGCCCATGCTGGGCGTGCCCGAAAGCGTTCCTGTAAGGGCATGCTAGTGCCTGAGTTGGGGCGTGAGTAGGTCACGCCCCATTTTGTTTGGATAACACGGCGTTGCCGCACAAGGCTGCGAAAAATGCCAATAACCCAAAACAAAAGAATCGGAGGTTCAAAAATGAAAACGAAAACAAGTCATGCAATCCGTCGAACCCAAAAACAATCCATCGTGAGCATCTTCTCGCGCATCCTGTTCTGTCCGCTGTTGCTGCTCATCTCTGCGAATGTCAGTCGCGCCACCGATCATTGCGGCACGATCGGCCTAATCACCCCGGAGCACTGGACCCAGGCGGACGCGCCACACCGCGTCACCTGTGACATCATTGTGAATAATCTGACCATTGACCCCGGTGTTACAGTCTACTTCACCGGCAGCTACCAGTTCGAGGTGGACGGCTACCTCCACGCATCCGGTACGCCGACGCAACCGATCGTTTTCACCAGCACCAACGGAGTCGGGTGGCGAGGCATCTATTTCCTCAATTACGGGCTACCGTCGGAACTGAATTGGTGTCGGATCTCCAATTCCATCAACAGTGGCATCCGGGTGCAGGATAGCTGGCCTACCATCCAGAATTGCGTCATCAGCAGTAACACAAGCGCCGCTGGTGGCGGTGGCATCTCGATTTCGATCAGCACCGCCAATGACTTGGTTTTGCAGAACTGCACAATCGTGAACAATACAGCGCAATGTTCTGGCGGCGGGATCAATGCTTCCATCACCCCTCCAGGCACTTTGCGGCTACAGGGAACAACCGTAGCCGGCAACACAGTCTATGCGTCTTGTTTTCGAAAAGGCGGAGGGCTCTATATTGCCTGCAATGCTGTGCTCGAAAGCAATTCCATAGTAACGGCAAACATCATCTCCGGAACCGGAAGTTATTCTAGCTATGGCAGTGGTTTGTACTGCAATTCTGGCACAACAATTCTTAGAAACACGCTGGTTTGCAGCAACTCCTACTCCACCGACTCCCCCGCTGGGACCGGTGTCTATCTGAACTCTGGGCAATTGTTTGCTACTAATTCGATCATCTCGGACAACACGGGAAACGGCGCGCTCTATGTCAATGGAGGATCTGCAGTGCTGGTCAATTGCACGGTGGCCTACAACACCAGCCTAGGATTGAACGTGGCTGGAGGAACCGCCACCGCTCTGAACTCGATTTTTTTCAACAACGCTTGGAACGGCACGTCGTACGGCGCGCAAATCGCCGGAACAACGAATGTCACGTACTGCGATGTCCAGGGTGGTGGTTATACCGGTTTCAGCAACATTACTTTCAGCCCTTTCTTTCTCGGACCCGGTGTCAACTTTATGCTCTCGCCCTCCTCCCCCTGTATTGATGCCGGGAGCACCAACCCGATCTACAATGACGTGTGCTTCCCGCCCTCGCAGGGCACGGCGCGCAACGACATGGGCGCATACGGCGGGCCGGGCGCGTGCGGATGGTACTTGCCGCCGGTTATTTGCGTACCGTCTGCAAACCAGTATGCGGTAACAAACACGTCGGTTTGCATTTCGGCGGGCGCGGCTGGCGCATCACCTTTGAGCTACCAATGGTATAATGGCACGACCCTCCTCTCTGGCGAGACCGGCAGCAGTCTGTGCTTTAGCAGTGTCCAGTTGGCCAACCAAGGCAGTTATTACTGCGTCGTGACGAATGTTTACGGGGCCGTGACCAGCACCCCGGCAGTCTTGTATGTCACGACCAACGGCGCGGCAATTCTGGATGTCGCCATGTATGCGGGAGTGGATGTCGCCGGCTTGCCGGGGCGTACTTATGTGCTGGACTACACGACGGACGTTGGCCCAAGCCCCGTCTGGACGCATCTGGCTACGAACATAATGTCAGGTATGGAGTGGTTCTACGTGGACATGGATTCCCCATTCCAGCCACGCAGGTTTTACCGCGTTGAATTGAAATAGTGGAGCATGTTCCGTGATTCAGACGCCCGCTGGCGAAAGTCGGCGGGCGTTTTTACTTGTAGATGGTTTCCGTTTCTGGCGGTGGATTTTCCCGAACAAAAAAGCGGCCTCCGTTTCCGAAAGCCGCTTTCCATCGTCCTCGTAATCGAAAGCGGGAAATCGTGGACGAGGACGAAACGCCGACAAACTGTAGCCGCCGACGTGCGGAGGCGGAATTTCTTGAAAATTTTGCTATCCTGTCCGCCTCGTTACCTCGGCGGCCACGTTTTCAACGGGCTGGCGCTTGAAGTGTCTCCGTCAGATTGAGCGACTGGCCGTTCACTTCCGGCGCGGTTTGCGGCGATGGGCGTGTGAGCAGGCGCCGGTAGGTGGCAAACGCCAGCAACGGCCACGCGTTCCGATAAATGTCGTATTTGAGGTAGAAGACTTTTGGAAAACCCGTTCCGGTCGTTTCGTGTTCGGTCCACGAGCCGTCGGTGTTTTGCGTGCGGATGAGATACTCGATGCCACGCTGGACGCTCGGGCGGTTCGGGTCGTCAAAGGCGCACAAACCCATGACGGCCCAGGCGGTTTGCGACGCGGTGCTCGGTCCCTGGCCCTTGAAAACGGGATCGTCGTAGGTGTTGCAGCGCTCGCCCCAGCCGCCGTCGGCGTGCTGCACGCTTTCGAGCCAGTCGCGCGCCTTGAGCAGCCACGGCTGATTCATGTCCAGATTCAAGGCGCGCAAGCCGCGCAGCACCTGCCACGTGCCGTAAATGTAATTCACACCCCACCGTCCGTACCACGAACCGTCTCCCTCCTGCTGCGAACGAATGTATTCCAGCGCGGCTTCCACCTGCGGATGCTTGACGGTAAAGTTTTCGTATCCGAGCAGTTCCAGAATCCGCGCGGTGATGTCGGCGCACTCCGGATCGAGCATCGCGTTGTGGTCGGCGAACGGAACTTTTTCCAAAATATTCTTCGTGCAGTCCTTGTCGAACGCAGCCCAGCCACCGTCCCTGCACTGGAACGCCATCATCCAGTTGAACCCGCGCACGAAGCACTCGTCGCGTTTCTTGGGGTTGTCCGTCGGCACCTGGCGCAACGCGAGCAGCACCATAGCCGTGTCGTCCACGTCGGGATTCCACTTGTTCTCGAACTCGAACACCCAGCCGCTCGGCTCGACGTTGGTGGGGTTCTTGTGATACCAATCGCCGCGAAAGCGAATCTCCTTCGCCATCAACCATTCGACGGCCTGCTTGATGCGGGGATGGTCGGCGGGCATGCCGGATTCACGCAGGCACACCGTGACAATGGCCGTGTCCCAGACCGGCGAAAGGCACGGCTCGATGCGCACGGTGTCGGCGGTTTCGTGCTCCAGCTTCTTCAATTCGCGCGCCGCGCGCACAACCTGCGGATGGTCGTCCGGGTAACCCAGCGCCTTGAGCGCGATGAGCGAGTTGAGCATCGCCGGGAAGATTGCCGCTAGGCCGTCCGAGCCTTCAAAGCGTTCGAGCATCCATTGTTCGGCTTTCTTGAGAGCACGTTTGCGGAAAGGGTGAATTCCGTGCTCGGCAAACCACTCGGCAAACTTGTGCAGGCGGTCGAGCCAGAGGAAGAAATTCCGCCACGTCACGCGCTCCGGGTCAGCCGCGAGCGCCAGGTCGCGTTCCTTGATCCCCTCCGGGTAAAGCTCATCTAGGTTCACGTCGTGGTCGAGCGGACGCGTGGGCTTGAAATGGTTGATGATGGCCAACGGCACGAGCATCCCGCGCGACCAGTTGCTCATGTCCCAGAAATTCACGTGAAACCATTTGCCGATGAGCAGCACCTCGCAGGGAATCGTCGGCACGTATTCCCACGGGAACAGGCCGAGCAGCGCGAGGTAAAGTTTGGAGAACGTGTTCATGCGCGGCACGCCGCCAAGATGCAGGGCGACTTCGCGCGCGCGCAACATGCGCGGATCGGTCACCGGCAGACCCGCGAGCTTGAGCGCAAGGTAGGCCTTGATCGTCGCGTTTACTTCCGACGGCCCGCCGTGATAGATGTTCCAGCCGCCGTCCGGCAACTGCATCGCGAGGATGTGATTGACCGCCTTGCGCTGCCATTCGGGGTCCACTTTCCCGTTCCAATGGTGATACGCCACCAGGTCGGAAACGAGCGTGGAATCCACCATCAACTCGCCAATCCAGTAACCTTCTGGCTTCTGAATGCCGAACAGATAATTTTGCGATCGCTTGATGGCGGCCGCCAAAAGATTGCGAACCTCATCCCCGGCACTTGCGGGGTTGGGTTTGTTTCCCGAACGGTCGTTTTGCTCAATCACAGCCACGAATGATACTCTGTGAACCGATGTGACGGGTGTAAAGCGAGAATTCAACTGCAAACCCCATGACGCAGCCGGGTCACAACCATCCGCCACGGCGGGAATTCCCCCAACGGATGAAAAGTGCCAACGGATTCAAACCATCGGTTGGCACTTTTCATCCGTTGGCGAATCGGGAGGTCACACCGTTTCTTGGTGGCAAATGTTTACAGAGAAAATCCACCCACACCGCGCGCTCGACTTTGATCGTTTGGATCGCTAAGTTTCCGTCCCGATGAAGTTCTGGAAATACCATGCGCTGGGCAATGACTACCTTGTCATTGACCCCAAAAACCTGCCGTCGGCGTTGGCGACCGAGCAGGTGAAGATGATCTGTCACCGCAACTTCGGCGTCGGGTCGGATGGAATTTTGCTTGGTCCGCTGCCTTCGCAAAAAGCGCCGTTCGGGTTGCGGATTTTCAACCCGGACGGCAGTGAGGCGGAGAAAAGCGGCAACGGCCTTCGCATCTTCTCGCGCTTCCTTTGGGATCAAGCACTCGTCGGCAAGGACGAATTTGCCATCGAAACCGCCGGTGGCGTTGTGAAAGCCACCGTGTTCGACGGTGGCAATATGGTTCGCGTGGAGATGGGCAAGGTCAGTTTCTCCAGCGACCGGATTCCGATTACCGGCCCCAAGCGCGAAGTCCTCAACGAGAAAATATCCGTCGGCGGACGCGAATTTACTTTCTGCGCTGCGACGATCGGCAATCCGCATTGCGTCGTGGTAGGGGGCGTCACTCCGTGCGCGCCGGACTCGACATTGCCCGAAACGGCGCGCGCGGAGCGACGCGCCCTACCTGAAATCAGCGAGGCGATGGCAAAAGAGTTCGGCCCGCTGATGGAAATGCACCCGAATTTTCCGAACCGCACCAACGTGCAATTCCTGAAAGTCCGCGACCGCGCAAACATTCAGATTGAAATCTGGGAACGCGGCGCGGGCTATACGCTGGCCAGCGGCAGCAGCAGCAGCGCGGCGGCGGCGGTGGCGCACAAGCTCGGCCTGTGCGACCGCAAAATTTCCGTCCACATGCCCGGCGGCATCATCGCCATCGAGATTGGCGACGACTTTGCCATTCGCATGACCGGCGGCGTGACAAAAGTATCGGAAGGCGTGATTTCGTCGGAGATTTTCGGCGAAAAGCTTCCAGCTTGACCGGAAGAAAATCAGACTCGCCAAACCACGCCGATTTTCTGATGCTGGGGTTGGTTGAATCATGTTCACTGGAACTTACACTGCGATTGTCACGCCGTTCAAACACGGCAAAATTGACGAAGCCGCGCTCGAACGCCTGATCAAATTGCAGATCAAGGCCGGCGTGGACGGCATCGTGCCCGTCGGCACCACCGGCGAATCGCCGACCGTCAACTACGAGGAGCACATCGAAATTATCGCGTTGTCGGTGAAATTCGCCGCGGGCAGGATCAAAGTCATGGCAGGCACGGGCAGCAACTCGACCAAAGAAGCCATTCACCTGACGCAGGAAGCCGGGAAGGTCGGCGCGGACGCCTCGCTCCACGTCGCGCCCTATTACAACAAGCCGACGCAGGAAGGTTTGTTCCAACATTTCCAAGCCATCGCGCGTGCGACGAAACTGCCCATCATTCTCTACAGTATTCCGGGCCGTTGCGGCATTGAGATCGCGGTGGACACGGTCAAACGCCTCGCAGGTGACTGCCGAAACATTATCGGCATCAAGGAAGCGGGCGGCAATCCCGACCGCGTGTCTCAACTGCGGACCGCGCTTGGACCCAAGTTCACCATCCTCAGTGGCGATGACTCGCTCACGCTGCCGTTCATGGCCGTCGGGGCGCAGGGCGTCATCAGTGTGGCATCGAACGTCATCCCGCGCGAGGTGGCGCACATGGTCAAAGCGTTTGCAACCGGCAAGACAGCCACCGCGCGCAAACTGCACGCCAGATATTATCCGTTGTTCAAAGACTTGTTCATTGAGACCAACCCCATCCCGGTCAAAGCCGCGCTGGCGATGATGGGATTGGTTGCGGAAGAATACCGTTTGCCGCTCGTGCCGATGGCGTCAGCCAACCGCGAGAAGCTGCGGAAGACGATGAAGGCTTGCGGCGTACTGCAATGAAAGAATTCAACGCAAAGACGCAAAGACGCAAAGACGCAGCGCGGCGAAACCGCAACCAAAGGAGCGCGGAATTTATTCCGCTTCGGCTCCCGACCACGCTGGGACTCGGAAATATTTTCACACCACCAAACGCTCGGACGTTGAAGCGGAATAAATTCCGCGCTCCTGGGAAATCCTCGCGTGGCGCGAGGATTCTGACAGATTGCAGGGCAACGAGTTTGGCGGGTGGCTTTCCTCCGCGCCTTTGCGGCTTTGCGCCTTTGCGTCAAGAGCCATGACCAAGATCATCATCACCGGTTCAAAAGGCCGCATGGGCCAGGCGCTCCTCGCCTGTGCGCCACAACATCGCGAATTGGCAGTCGTCGGCCAGATTGATCTTGGCGACGATCTCGCCTCTGTTATCGGAAACGCCGACGTGGTGATTGATTTCAGTCTGCACCATGCGACCTCGCGCATCGCCGAGTTGTGCGCCAGGCACAAGAAGGCGCTTGTGATTGGCACGACCGGCCACGACGACACTGAAACATTTGAAATCAAAAGAGCCAAGGAGCATATCCCAATGGTCTGGGCATCGAACTATTCCACGGGGGTGAACACGCTATTCTGGTTGACGCGCAAGGCGGCGGAAATTCTCGGACCTGACTACGACCTCGAAGTTGTTGAGATGCACCACCGCCTCAAACGGGATGCGCCCAGCGGCACGGCCAAATCGCTGGCCGAAATCCTGGCGCAAATCCGCCATCTACATTTGAACAAGGCAGCGCGTCATGGTCGCCACGGCATCGTCGGCGAGCGCACGCCGCACGAGATCGGCATTCACTCCATTCGCGGCGGCGACGTCGTGGGCGACCACACGGTCATCTTTGCCACGAATGGCGAGCGGTTGGAACTCACGCACAAAGCATCGAGCCGCGACACGTTTGCCAACGGCGCATTGCGCGCGGCGCTCTGGGTGGTCAAGCAGAAGCCCGGGCTTTACGACATGCAGGACGTGCTGGGATTAAAGTAGATCGAGTTTGGCCCGTGCACATTCTCGAGTATGCACCGACAGTCCAGGGGTTTCTAATCCTCCACGACATCGAATTCGATGAGCGCGAAAACTCAGCCCTGCTGGCTATTATCTCACTCGGTTCAAACCTCGGCAATTCCAAGGAAATTCTTTGGCAGGTTATGGTGCGGCTACAGCAGCTTTCCGACGTGCCGCTCCTCAAATCGTCGTTCTGGCAGACCGAGCCCGTGGATTGCCCTGCCGGGTCACCTGCGTTCGTAAATGCGGTTGTCGGACTCTCGCCGCGTTCGGGTGAAACGCCGGAGTCACTGTTCACAGAACTTCAAAGGCTGGAAACGGTGTTCGGTCGCCAGCGGAAGAAAGTTCTCAATGAACCGCGACCACTGGACTTAGATTTGATCGCCTTTGGCCACGAGACACGCAACTCAGCTGAACTGATTCTGCCTCATCCACGCGCGCACCAACGCCGCTTTGTGCTGCAACCGTTGAGCGAGATTGCGCCGGATTTGATTTTGCCGGGTCAGTCAAAAACGGTTGCGGAACTGCTTGCTGCTCTGCCGTCCAGTGAGCAAGTCGAATGGCTCGTTGGTTGATTACTCCCACGCGCACAGGCTCTCGACGTAAGCCGCCGAGCCGTCACGCAGCCAACCGTCAAGTTGGGACTGGTCCTTGAGCTGTTGCCCGCGAAAACGCGGGACGACGATGAATTTGCAGTCCACCTCCGGCAACGCGGTCATATCGCTCCACAACTTTTCAAACTGCGCCACAGGGAAAATGTCCTCCTGCCCGTGACCCCAGCGCTTCTTCACGTCTTTGAGCGTGATGTAGGTCGGAAGCTTGGCAGCGAGTTCGCGCACGGCGGCGGCGACTTTCGCCTCGTCGGCCAGGTCGGCGCGCGTCAGTTGAAACACGACGAGCAGCTTGTCGAGGTCAATCCAAGTCGTCATCGAGTTGTAGAACGAGAGATTGAATTCGTCCTCCTCGCGGGCCAGGGCGAGACCTTCGACAATTCGCGGCTGGCCGTTGACGCGAGCCAGGCCGCCGCCGCGATCTTCGATGCGCCGCGTGATGACCTCGAATGACAGGCAGCCGCCGAGCTCCATGTGCAAGCCGAGCATCGCGGGATCAACATTTGCGCCCACCGTGTCCACGTTGTGCAGCATGAGGTGTTTCAACTGCGGGCGTTGTTCGAGCAGGCGCGCCAGTGTGCCGTTGCGCAGCAGGTTGGGAATTTCAAACCAGTGCCCGACGGGATGGAGGCATTGCAGCGGGACGTTGTCGGTGTAATCACCGGCTTCGCCCGCCTGCCGCGCCCAACCGATGAGCGCCTGACGCAGACTGTCGCGCACTTTCTGCTGCTGCTCGTCGAGCATCTGCTGCGGCATTTCCTCCCACATGAAACGCAAATCGCGCTCGGTGGGAATCAGGCGCAAGCCAACGGCGCGGCCTTCGGACAAAAATACCGGGCCGTCGTAGCCGTAGAACTTCTCGCGTTCGAGAAAGTGGCGCGTGGGATCGTGTGAAAGATAGCTGGTGGTGAAAATGTGCGGCAGCGGCGTGCCGCAAAGCCTGCCAACGTGACGGCTCTTGGCCAAATGCACCTCGATGAACGTGCGATGTTTGCCCCCGAGCTTGCAGAAAGGATGCAACGCCTTGACCGTGCCCGCCCCCTGCGTCCAACGGCTGCCGGCGCCGGCGGCGAGTGAAACCACGGCAACTTCGCCGCGCGTTAGCGATTCCAACCCCAAGCGGTGGAGTTGATCGTGTGATGCGGATTTGAGTAGTGGGGCAGGCGTCCCGCCTGCCACCGTCGCACCGGCCGTCCCGGCTGGTTTTGGTTGAGGAGTTCTCGCTTCCGATCCCAGCCCAAGCCGGAATGTTCCTGTGGGCAACTTTGCCTTCACCGGGCTTTCCTGAATGTAACGGCTGAACTTTTCCAGTTCCTGCTCGTTCCGTACGATGTGATCAAAGGATTCATCCTGCCAAAACGTGCCCGCTGTTCGCCGCCGTTTGCCGATTTCGTGGGCCGTGAACGATTTCCACGAATGAAGAATATCCGGTAGCCTGTGCTCCATGATCGGACGGACCAAAACGTGCACGTGATTGGGCATGACCGCGTAGCTGCCCAGCCAATACCGTTGCCCTTCGAAATGCTTCAGCGCGCCTTCGACAATGTCGGCAACCGGCGCGTCCCGCAACGCGCAGTCGCCGTGGCCACGATCCAGTTCAGCTTCGAGTTTCTCGCGATAAAACCACTTCAACTCTTCTGCGCGCTCCGGGGTGAGATTGCCACCTTGCTGTTTGAGCCACTCGTTACGCTCCTGAAGCAGGTCTTGCTCAAACTTCTTCGGTAGCGAATCGGCCAAGCGGAAGGTAACGAAATAGGTCGCTCCTTCTTGTTGCCAGTGCGGCAGGCGACGTTGAGAGATTGAGGCGGGGCGTTTTGGATCGAAGGCTCTGAACGGCAGAACTGGACCTGCAGACGAGACGTCCGCAGCGACGGTGGCAGGCGGGACGCCTGCCCCACTAGCGAGGACGTTGCCCCTTGGCCAGTTTGTGGCGTCCGTTACATCCTCCCTCCGCACGTCCTCAATTTGCGTGCTGACCGGCAGACGGTTTTGCGCGAGTCCAATGCGACCGGCTTTGAGTTCGGACCGAATCTGCTCGTGCTGGGCGCGGTCGAAGCCGTAGCGCTGCAAAAGCGCTTCCAACGTCGTGTCGCCGGCAGTATCGGTCTTCAAACGCGGCAGCAGGCGGTCGAACAGGGTTTGCACCATGCCACGCAGTTCGGGTTGGGTGCGGCAAGCCGCGCCAAATTTGTCAACCTCGGTGCGCCGCAGTGGTGGCAATTCATGGGCCTGCTGACGAAGCAGTTGCGGCATGATGAGCGCGTAGTAACCCTGCGGCATGAGCGCGTCGCGACCGTGCAGCAAGTCGGCCCAAGTGCCGCGTTCATTGATGGCGAAGTCGTAAACGACCGGCTCCATCGCGAACGGCAACGCGTGCTCCAGTTCGCGCTTGGTTTGCGACATGATATCCTGAAGGCGCGACTGGCCTTGCGCTTTGTGCCTCGGGTCGAAAATAAAACCCATTCCGCCGCCGGACATGCCGCCGAGCATCCAGAAGCCGAGAAAATTCTTGCCAAACTCGGTGCGCACGCGGCTGATGAGCGTTTCGGTGAACAGGTTGGTCGCCCACGGGATGATGGTTTGAATCGGGCCGGCGAAATTCCGCGTGGTGGCGCTGCCGATGGCGGGCACATCCTCCTTCCGCAATGCGGCCAGGATTTCGTCGAGGATGCCCAACATGCTCAAGCGCGCCTTCCACTCCGCTTCGGAGCGGAGCAGATATTTTTCCGTCACCATCTCGAGAATCGGGCCGACGTTTTGCGCCATGCCGCCGTGGACAAGTACGAGGCTGTCCTGGAGTTTCTGGCGCATCGCAGGCGAGGCGTCCTTGGAATCGAGAATGCGATGTTGCGGCATCAATCGGCCACGGCTGATGCCGAATTCAGGATCGCCTTCGCTGGCGATTACGCCTTCGATGAGTTTCATTCCCGGCCAGACGCCGCCGGAATCCTGCCAGCCGCCACCCGAGCCGCCGAGCCATTCGCCGAGCAGCGCGCGCGCGAGGATCAACCGGCGCTCGTCTTCTTGCAGTGCGCCAGTGAGGGATGCGGCCTGACCCGTTGCCCTCATGCAAAGTGAAATCATCGAAGCCAGCAGGTTGGTGGAAACAGCAAGGCGCGAGCCTTTTGGGATCGCGTTTACGTTGCTGACAAGTTCGAGGCCGCGTCCTGGACCCACGACCAACGCCAGCAAGTCCGCGAGATTTTGCCCCGAACCTTCCACGCCGGGCGGCACGATGCCGCTGGCGATGACGGCGGCTTTGAGCAAGCCAAGGTAATCCTTCGCGAAGTCAAACACATCGGCGAGGTTGGTGATATCCGCCGTTGCGCCGAGGTCCACGCTCGTGAGCCGGAGCAGCGGCTCGTCTATAACGCGGAGGTAAGTCTCAATCGGCGGACGGGTGATGGCATCACGTCCGCGCACGCCGAGGTCAATTGAAACATTCAACACCTTCGCGCCCTCGGGATAATCCATGCCGAGGAAGAAGATGTCGCTCCAGCCGCAGTGGGTGAGGTCCATGCGCACCGGCGTGGCTTCGCGCAGTATCGGATACGTGCCGTCACCACCCCGCGCGAGGAGTTCTCGTCGCAAACGCAGCGGATGGTCGGCGGGATGGCCCATGCGGAACATCCATTGGTTGCCGCGCACCGAACGGACGCTGCGGCGCACCTGGTCGGCGAGCGTTTGAATCGCCAGCCGGTAATATGCGACGGCGAGCGCGCTGGAAATCGGGTCGGAAGGGCCCTCGGCGGTTTGCACCTTGAGAAAGTTGGCAATGGCTTCCTCAAATCGGCGCTGAAGCAAATGCGCATGACCGTGAAACGAAATCAAACTGCGGGCATGGACCCCCGGCTTGAGCGGCAAATGAAAGCGGTGAATCGCGTAGAGAAAGAACAGCGCCCGGACGCGCTCATACAGATTCTCGCTGCGCCGGCGGAAGGCTTCGAGTTCGTTGGCCTCGGCGACCAGTTCATCGAGCGACGCGCCACGGCAAAATGCGTCGAGCGATTGACTCCGCACGGCGGCGTCGGGCGAAGTGATGAGTTGGGCGAGGCGGTTTTGCATGGCTCAGGCCGACGTAGTGGCGCAGGCGTCTCGCCTGCGACAGTCCTGCGGGCGTCCCGCCTGCAGGCAGGTATTTCCACCAGCCGAGACGGCCGGTGGGACAGTGGCAGGCGGGACGCCTGCCCCACTACCTCTATGGCATCGAGGCGCGCTCACGTTTGCGCCAGCAGTTCCACGAGGTGCGTCAGGACTTCGTCGCGATCCGGGCTGCTGAGCGCCAGCGCGAGTTGCGCGGTGAGCAACCCGTATTTCACACCGATGTCGTAACGGCGGCCTTGAAGTTCGCAGGCGAGATACCGTTCGCGGGCCGCGGTTTTCGCCAGCGCGTTCGTGAGGTGCACACGCTCGTCACCTTTGGCATCGCGGACCATTTCCGCCAGGACGTCCATGACCGTGGCCGTCAACACGTGCATGCCGAAGAAGCAAAGGTAGAAGCCGGCGCGCAACCCGGGAACAATGAGCTTTTGTTCGGCCACCGTGGGGGTGGGTTTTTCGATGACTTCATCCACCTGATACAGCCCGGATTTTCCCTGTACCCGGCGCGCACCGACCGTGCCGTAGTACGGCAGCTTGCTTTCGTGCGTGGCTTGCACGGCAGAAACCGCGCTGGCTTCTGTATTTGCAATCTCGATCAACTGCCGGGCACAGGATTTCTGTCCCTTCGCGACGTAGAGATGATCGCCGACCAACAGCAGAAACGGCTCGTTGCCGGTGAAGGGATGCGCGCTGGATACGGCGTGGCCGTAGCCGAGCGGTTGGGTTTGCTCGATGAAGCGGATGCGATTCCGGTGCGGGCCGGCGGCGGCGGCAAATGCGCTTTCGTCGCCGGGACAAATGACCACGCCGATTTCCTCGACGCCGGCGTGGATGACTTCTTCGAGCAAGATCGTGAGCGCGGATTTGGTCTGGCCGTCGCGATCCACAAGGGTTTGCAGCGGCAGTTGGCGCTGATCGCGGCCCGCGACGGTGATGACGGCTTTGCGAATTTTCATGATCTGAACCGGGCAGGATTGTTCTCTGCAAACTCGCCAGAAGCAAGCACGGTTTGCCGGGCGGCTGGGAAAAGCGTCAGTGGGTGAAGCTAGGGCGCATCACTCCGTGCGCGCCGCCATGGTGAATCAGAACGCGCTCGTTAGTAAAAGTACGACGGGCAGAGGAGGTAGAAACTCCGGTTCGTGCCTGAGCCGCTCAGGTGGTTTGCGGCTTCAGGTTGATCGGATGCGTTCATTTGATTAGAGCGGACTCACGTCCGCTGCTACAGGTTGAGGATTTTCGCCACGCGTGCTTTCACGTTTTCGTCCATGCGAATCAGCGGCGGCCAGCCCCGAAAGCTTTCGGGGTTCGCCCGGAAATTTCTTCGTCGCGTCAATGCCTAGTTTGCTGCCGCTGGCGATTTCGCTGGTGGCGTGGTTGGCACGTCGGCCCTTGGCCTCGTAGCAGCCGACGTGAGTCGGCTCATTCTATTCCCGGTTGTTTTCAAGATCCCGCGTATTGAGGGAAGAGGTTAGAGCGGACTCACGTCCGCTGCTACGGGTTAAGAAGCTTTGCCATCTTCGCCTTCACGGCATCGTCCATTTTGATCAACGGTGGCCACGGACGCTTGAATCCTTCACCCGGCAGCTTCTTGGTGGCATCTATTCCAAATTTTGATCCCATCGCAATTTCAGAAGTCGCATGGTCGAGCACGTCGGACGGGCCTTTGGTAAAGATGCTGTCGCCTTGCGGATCGGTGTTGGCGCAGAGGCGGAAATCGTCGCAGGCGCGTGGGACTTCGAGCGCATCAACTCCGACTGCGGTCGGGGGCGGCGGAACGCGAGGCGTGGCTGGACGCGGTGACGAACGATCCGCTGCTGCCGGGCCGGATTCTGCCGTCGGATTACCTGGGGCAACAGGCGTGGCGGCGGCGGGTGGAAGTGCTGCGCGACGCCGGCCGGCAAATGCGCACGTTCAAACCCGAATAGCCCGGTGCAAACATTTGTTGCATATGCAACAAAAGGTTGTCATGGGCGCGGGCGGGAACGGATGGGGCACAACCGCGTTGCGGTTGGCTGAATGGAAACGGCTGAAATCCGGCGTTGTCGTGCGGCAGCGTTCCGCGTAACCTCATTGCGTCAGAAGAATCAAAACGACCAGCAAACACATCCAAAATACTTTCGCGTAGCTTCGGCTGCGGGTCTTACGAGAAAACTGCGAATTTTCACTTTGAAGAGACCGGGCAAGCACGCGCCCATCGGGCGCGGCTTGACGTATCTTCTTCAAAGGCGCTTCGCAGTGCCTCTCGTAGGGGTGCGTTGGGTTCGCGCCCCTTTTGTTTCCGCAGTGTTGTCAGCAACGCGCTGCGGAATGACACCTGAATATCCAGAAACTGAAACTGTTGCGGTTGGCGTCCAAGCAAATGGAAATGCGCGCGCGGAAATTGACGCGCTCTACACTCCACTGGACGAGGCGCTGATGCTGCTCCGTCAGCGTCAGGAAGATGCGAACCTGCGAAAGACAGTCACCGAGTTTCACCGCGCGTACCCGCCCACTTTTCTGCGTTCCAAACCCAGTGTGTTTCTGTTCCGAAACATCATCACACCCAACCATGAATTTGAACACTTCGCCTCGACGGCCAGAGAAACCGGTTTGCCAGCGATTTGTCTGGAATTCACTGAGGATTTGTTCTGTTCGCATAATCTGGAAAAGCGGCGGTTGTGTCGTCTCGTTTTTGAAGTCCGACCGAAGGATTTTGTCGGCTTGAGGGTTCTATCCCACCAGATGGGACGCCGAAGGCTTTGTGACCTTGCAGTGGCCAACGGCACAACCTTGCCTGCATTTCATCGAGCCTTGCTTCGGTCGGCGTTCCCCGAATTCGAGCAGCATATCCTCGACATTTCGTCCTGGTTCTCTAACGCCCGTCGCGAAGGCTTCTGCTATTTGCACGTTCTCGCATTGTTCATCTGCGACGGCATCCTCTTTGAGAATTTCCTCGCTAACGACCCGGAGGAGCAACGCTTCACCCGCGAGCGCATCCTGCCGAGCTTTGCCAAGGCCGTTGAGATTTTCGGCGTAAAGCCGCTCATCGTCCCACTCCTGCCCCGCGAGACGGAATGTGACGAGCGCTGGCGTTCTCATCGCGGCGATTTGTATGACTTCGCCAAGAGGCTGCTGCATGAACAACCGTAAACGTCCAAAACTGGAAATCCGAGAGACGAGAAAATACGGCAAAGGAGTTTTTGCCGCTGAAGACATTGAAAAGGGGCGGATCGTCTGGGTCCTCGACGGTGAAAGAATGGACGCTCTGGACTTGGTCGAAAGAGTCAACGGAGACGCCGAAAACATAAATGACCCGCTACAGATCGGGAAGCGGACGTACATTGATCTCGATGAATTTTCCCGAACATTCAACCACAGTTGCGACCCGAGCACTGGCATACGGAAGACCAGCGAAATGTTTGCCTTGAGAGATATCAAGAAAGGCGAGGAACTGACATTCGATTACTCCGCCACCATTGCCCCGACAGAATGGAAGATGAGATGCAAATGTGGCTCGCGGAATTGCCGAGGAATCTTGGGGGATGTCTTGTCAGTGCCAAGAGAGCAACTCGATTACTACAAGCGGCATGGAGCTCTGCAAAAATACATGAAAGCCATACTGACGGACGTGGAGGCTGGCAGGTATGAGATTCCGAAGTACGAACTGGCAGCTTTGGCAAAACTGAAAAGGACATCGGAAGAGTTTCCATGAGTAAAGCTCCTCGCGACGTGGTTACAGCAGATCAAACGAGAATTATTCTGCCGTGGCATATACGCGCCGCACAATGGGTGACGGGCGTCGCTTCCTACAAGTTGCTGGATTATGCGTTCGACTACGCGCTTTATCCGTGGGTCATTTACAAACTCGGTTTGGTGAAAGGCGGTTTTGTGATGGCGACGCTCTCACTGTGTATTTGCCTTTTGACCTTGCGGGTTTATGACTGGCTCAAACGCGACTGGTTGGGCATTGAATTGGTGAAAGGCCTACAAAATTATGACGGAACTTCGCGCTGGCGACGCGCATTGCGTTGGCTGTTGCGCAGGAGCGATGGCGTAGCGTTTGTGGCGCTTTCACTGCGCTTTGACCCATTCATCACCACGGCATATCTGCGGCGCGGCAGTTACAATGGACTGTCGCCCCGCGACTGGCGGATATTCTTTGGCAGCGTGCTATTGAGCAATGCAGCGTGGGCTTTGGTTTGCTTCGGCGGCGTGCAGGCATTGCGGCGCTTGTGGTGAATCGCGTCGCCCTTTCAGTTTGAGCCTCCTCACGTCGGCTGCTACGGGTTGAAAAGTTTTTCCACCTTCGCCTTCACCGCGGCATTCATTTTGATGAGCGGCGGCCAGGGGCGTTTGAAGCCTTCGCCGGGGATTTTCTTCGTCGCGTCAATGCCGAGTTTGCTGCCGCTGGCGATTTCGCTGGTGGCGTGGTCGAGCACGTCGGCCGGGCCTTTGGTGAAGATGCTGTCGCGTTGCGGGTCGGTGTTGGCGCAGAGGCGGAAGAGGACTTCGCTGGTGTTGTGCACGTCCACGTCGTCGTCCACC
>JALOTT010000289.1 GCA_025457745.1 Verrucomicrobiota bacterium | reverse complement strand
CGGGCGGCTGGAATACCACCGCCTCCAGCCGACCCCGGAAGTGCTCGCGTGCGCCCGACGCCTCGGCGATTGCTTCGTCAACCTCGGGACGCGTTTCAACGACCCTGCCATCATGCAGAAGTTCAGCGGCGACCAGGTGGTCGTGGGTTACATCGCAGACGGCACGCCGTGGAGGCTGTGGTTTCAGTCGGAGAAATGAATGTCCACTGAAGGCTGCAACGCTCCCACCGCCGCCGCCTTGCTCAATCGCCGTAGCCCGGCCATGCGCCCCACCTGATTTTGAACTTTGAACCTTGACCCCTAAACTTCATACTTCGCGCATGACGAACCAATCCAACAACACCCTGCTTTTACTCGACCTGCCCGGCATCAAAAAACTCCGCAGCGGCAAGGTCCGCGAACTCTTCGACCTCGGCGACCGCTACCTCATGGTCGCCAGCGACCGCCTCTCGGCCTTTGACGTCATCATGCCCAACGGCATCCCGCGCAAAGGCGAGGTGCTCACGCAGATTTCGCATTTCTGGTTCGAGAAATTTTCCAGCCTCGTGCCAAACCACCTGCTCGCGCGCGCGGGCGAGCCGTTTGACGTTCCGGCTTTGGCCGGTCTGCCCGCCGAGCTGAAGGCGCAACTCGCGCGGCGCAGCATGATCGTGAAGAAGGCCCAACCGCTCGCCATCGAATGTGTCGTGCGCGGCTACCTGGCGGGGTCGGGCTGGAAAGAATACAAACAATCGCAAACCGTCTGCGGCATCAAACTGCCTGCCGGCTTGAAGGAATCCTCTGAACTGCCCGAACCGATCTTCACGCCCGCGACCAAGGCCGAGACCGGCCATGACGAAAACATTCCGTTCGAGCAGGCCGCGAAAATTGTCGGCCCGGCCATCGCCGCGCAGGCGCGCGACCTGAGCCTGAAGATTTACCACGCGGCGCGCGACTACGCCCGCCAGCGCGGCATCATCATCGCGGACACGAAATTCGAGTTTGGCATGTTCGAGGGCAAGCTGATCCTGATTGACGAAGTGCTCACGCCCGACTCGTCGCGCTTCTGGCCCGCCGACCAATACGCGCCCGGCAAAAGCCAGCCGAGTTTCGACAAGCAGTTCGTCCGCGATTATCTGGAGACTCTGGATTGGAATAAAACCCCGCCTGGCCCGAAACTTCCCGACGATGTCGTGGCCAAGACGACGGCGAAATACCTGGAGGCGTATGAGCGATTGACGGGGCGAAAGCTGTGATCGGAAATTTTCGTTCGCAAATCGCGGCACGCGGCGGTAAAGTTCAGCCATGAGCGTGGAACAGATTGAAGCCAGCCTTGCAGCGATGCCCGTCAGCGAACGGCTGGAGTTTGCCCGCTGGTTTGACGCGCACCGTCACGAGCTGCTCCCGGAAAGCGATGAGATCAGTCCCGAAGTTCGCGCGGAACTGGAACTGCGCCTGAAGGAAATAGATGAGCATCCCGAAATGCTGGAACCCTTTGAGGAAGAAGACGTGGAGCGGATGATCCGAGATGCTGCCAATGCTCACGCCAAAAAATCATCCGCTGGTCGGCGCTGATTTCCAGTCGGCGTATTCCTGGTCTGAGGAAGAGGTGCCGGGGTTGGGAGTTGAATTCGCCGGCGAGTTTCGCCGCGCCTATCAAAAACTTCGGCGGAATCCGCTGCTTTATTCCGTCCGGTTTTCTGGCATTCGCCGCCTGAATCTCGACCGCTTTCCTTACGGCATTTTTTACGTCGTGAAGCGCGACGAGGTGCGCGTGCTGGCCGTGCTGCATGGTAGCCGCGAAACCAAAAGGATTCTGTCCGAACGCCGGCGGACTTTTTCCTCCAGTCAAACCTAACCGTGCAAACGCTCGTCGAAGATTTCCTGCAATACCTCCGCCACGAGCGCGGTCAGGCGGAGCATACGCAGAAAACCTACGCCGGCTTGCTGAACAAGTTCACCGCGTGGGCGGGCAAAAACGCCCTGACGGATTGGAAGCAAGTCGAGTTGCGCCATCTCATGTCGTTTCTTCAATACGAACGCGAACGCGGTTTGGTCAATCAACCGAAAGAATCGCCGCGCCGGTTGAGCAGCGAGAGTGTTTATCTGGAAATCGCCGCGTTGCGGGCGTTTTACCGCTTTGCCGAGAACGAAAAGTTTTTGCCGGCCAACGTCGCGGAAAATCTTTCCCTGCCGCGTCGCTGGAAGCGGTTGCCCAAGGCGCTCTCAAACCAGGAAATCGAGAGGCTGCTCGCGCCCGAAACGCCGGAGACGCCGCAAAGCCTCTGCGACCAGGCCGTGCTCGAACTGGCTTACGCTTCCGGCCTGCGCCTTTCCGAACTTCGCAACCTGCGCCTCGAACAACTCCACCTCGAAGCCGGGTTCATCAACGTCATTGGCAAGGGCAACAAGGAGCGCGTCGTGCCGGTGGGGCGCAAGGCAGTGGAGGCGTTGAATCGCTACATTGAGGCGGGCCGGCCCAAGCTCGTCACGCCGCGTTCACCGGCGAATGTTTTTCTGACGCGGCGCGGGACGCCGTTCGCGTCGGTGACATTGTGGTTGCACATCAAACGCCGGGTGCGTCGAGCGGGTGCGGAACGCAACATCACACCGCACATGCTGCGGCACAGTTTCGCCACGCATTTGCTGGAGCACGGGGCGGATTTGCGGGTGATTCAGGAATTGCTCGGCCACGCGAGCATCGGCACAACGGAGGTTTACACGCACGTGACCGGCCACCGGCTGCGGGACATTCACCGGAAATTTCATCCGCGGCGCTAAGAGGCCGGGTGCGAAGTGCGAGGGGTCAGGTGTCAGGTTCAGGTCCGCAGCGAGAGTTTCACCTGACCGCCGGCGTTTGTTTAACGAGGTGTAGGAGCTTAAAGCGCCGTGGCCCGATAATACCGCTGACTGAAGTTTTTGGCTTCAGTGTCGGTAAACACAACGCTGCCGGTGAGCGCGGAATTGGTGGAAATGGGCGTCCAGTCGAGCATGTTGGTGGAAGCAAGGATTACGTAGGTGGAAACCATCGGCCCAGACAAATGGAGTTCAAATCCATCGGCAGTCATCCCGGCGGAACTGAAACTCAGAGGGGTATTGTCGAGGATGGTCAGGGAGACGGTGGCGACGGCGCTGGTGGCGGAGCCGTCGTAGGCACGATAGGTGAAAGAGTCACTGCCGAAGTAGTTGCTGATCGGCGTGTAGGTGAACGAACCGTCGGGATTCAACGCGAGCGAGCCGTGGGAGACGTTGCTCACGAGCAGGGCGGTCAGGGCGTCGCCGTCCGCGTCCGTGTCGTTGGCGAGGATGCCGGCGCTGGGGGTGCCGTTGGAAAGAAGGCCGACAATCGAGACGGTCAGCATCACGTCTTCCGGCGTGGTGTACGTGTCGTTGTTGGCCACGGGCGCGTCGTTCACCGGAGTAACGGTGACGGTCACGCTTGCAGTGGCGGAGTCGGTGCCGTCGGAAATGGTATAGTCGAAAACCACGATGCCGTTGAAATTGGCGGACGGTGTGAAGATGACGTCGTTGCCGCTGATGGTGGCAGTGCCGTTGGTGGTGGATGTGCTGGTGATGGTTAACGGCGTGCCTTCCACATCGCTGTCGTTGGCCAGCACTGGAATGGTCATGCTTACGTCTTCCGGCGTGTTGGTGCTGTCGTTGTTGGCCAAAGGCGCATCGTTCACGGGAGTAACGGTGAGCGTCACGGTGGCGATATCGGAGATGGGGCTGCCGAAGACCTGGAACCGCAGGTCTTTGGTTTGAATGGCGCCGTCATCGTAGTAGGTGCCGTTCGGGTAGGTATCGCTACTGGAGGTTTCGACGAAGAACCGCTTGTCGGTAGGGTTCGCCACGTTCAAATAATAGGTTGTACCGGCGGTGAAGGGGCCAACGGGTGTTGGATAGGCGATCTCGTAGGTCTGGAACGACGCACCGGACGTTGTGTTGGTGATGCTTGCAGCCGGAATGGTCACGCTGCTTCCGGCCAGCGCCCCCGAGTTCAGGCCGGTCCCGATGTTGAAAGCGGGATTGGCGGCGGGGAGCGCGGGTTCGCGGGAAACGTAAAGGACGATTTTGCTGATCGTGTAGCTCGCTCCTCCCGCAATCCCATGCCGGAATGATTGAGCGCCGTATTTTCCCTTTTTTACTTCGATCTTGTTAGCCCCGGAGGTGTTTTGTTGGAGCATCGCCACCACGGGGGCCAAGCCGTCGCTCACGCGGTAAGCAAAACTGTCGCTGCCGAAATAGTCGGGGCTGGGCGTGTAGGTGAACGAGCCATCGGGATTGAGACTCAAGCTGCCATTGCTGACGTTGCTCACGAGCGCGGCGGTCAAAGCATCGCCATCCACGTCGGTATCGTTGCTGAGGACGCCGGGGGCAGCGATGGTCAGCGGCACGTCTTCCGGCGTGGTGTAAGTGTCGTTGACGGCCACGGGCGAGGCGTCGTTCACGGGGCTGACGACGACCGTGACATTGCCGGTGGAGGCGTTGACGCCATCCGAGACGGTGTAGGTGAAAACCGCCAGACCGGAAAAGTTGGTGGCTGGCGTGAAAACGATTTTGGTGCCGCTGATGATCGCGGTGCCGTTGGTGGTGGAAGCGCCGGTGAGGGTCAGGGGCGAGCCTTCCACATCGCTGTCGTTGGCCAGCACGGGGATGGTCACGCTCACGTCTTCCAGCGTGTTCGTGCTGTCGTCGTTGGCCAAGGGGGCGTCATTCACGGGAGTAACGGTGAGCGTCACGGTGGCGATATCGGAATGGGGGAAGCCGTGGATCTGGAATCGCATGTCTTTGCCCAAATTACTGCCAGCTTCGTAATACGTTCCGTTTGCATAGGCGTTGCCGGACATTTCGATCCAGACCTCCTTGCCAGTAGGCGCGAAATCGAGATTCAGATAGTAAGTCGTCCCGGCGGTGAAGGGGCCAACGGGCGCGGCGTAAGCGATCTCATAGTCTTGGAACGAGGTGCCACCGCTGGTGTTGGTGATGCTGGCCCTCGTAATGGCGAAGGTGCTCCCCGCGATGGGGTCAGAATTCTTCCCGGTGCCGATGGAAAAGTTCAGGTTGACGTTCGGCGTTGATGACTTTCTGGAAAGACGCAGACGGACCTTGGACACGCTGTAGGCCGGCCCCCCGGCGCTGCCGTGACGAAACGATTGGGCGCCCGGGCTGATATCCTTGATTTCGAGCTTATCTCCGCCGGAGTTGTTTTGTTGCAGAATTGCCACCACGGGCACGGGTTCCCAGCCGTCGCTCGCGCGGTAAGTAAAGCTGTCGCTGCCGTAGTAGTTCGGGTTGGGGATGTAAGTGAACGCGCCATTCGGATCGAGGGTCAAGCTGCCATTGCTGACGTTGGTCAGCAGCAGGGCGGTCAAAGCGTCGCCATCGCCGTCCGGGTCATTGGTGAGGACGCCGGCGGCTGGAATGATCAGCGGCACGTCTTCCGGCGTGGTGTAAGTGTCGTTGA
>JALOTT010000288.1 GCA_025457745.1 Verrucomicrobiota bacterium | reverse complement strand
CGATGCCCGCCCGCAATGGTGTGGCGTTTGGACAGGGTTTCGGCCAGCCGGTGAACGTCCGGCCAGTCGGCAGTCACCACTACCACCGCGCCGGTGTCCAAGTCGGTTTGCAGATCGGCCAGCGCGCGGTCGCAATCGGCTTGCGGATAGCCTTTGGTCTTGTCCCGCGCATGAAGCCAGACTTGAAAACGGACGCTCTGGCGAAATTCGTAAAGCAACAGGCCGGAGACGGGCAACGCTTCCGGCAGGGCTTTGAAATACGCCGCCGCCTGCGGGGAATTGTCCTGTCGCCGGTAGAACGCGCAGAGAAACGACGTGTCCGGGAAGGCAATCATCCTTCTTCGCCTTCCAATTCCGCCGCGCGCATGGCAGCAACTTCCTTGTTGGAAAAAATGCGGTCGCCCCACGTCTCTTTCAACCGCGCCATGATGTCGGGTTTGACGAGTTTGGGCGTTTTGACGGGCGCGGGCGGCACGAGGCGGGCAAACAATTTCCCCGCCTTGGTGATCTCCACCGGCTCGCCTTCGGCAATCCACGCGGCGACGCGCGGAAAGCGGTTTCGTAAATCTCTGATGGTGGCTGTTTTCATCGTGAGACAAATATGTATCACCGGGCTAAATCTGTCAACTGCGTTTGAAGATGCGCCGGTTTGAAGGGGCCCGGCGCGTGCCAGGCTTGGCGTCGGTCTTTGGCGTTTTTATTTTACCCCAAGGGACGGGAGTTTTTTGACGGCAGCGCGGAGATTGTCCATTTCGTGATGCGTGTATTTGCGATGTTCGCCTTCGGTTTTGTGGCCGGTGAGAATCATCCGCAATTCCGAAGAAACGTTTTTATTGGCCAGCGCGGAAGTGAAGCTGTGGCGCAAGGCGTGGAAGGTGCGACGGGAAATCATCCACTGGCCCGCCCCTTGCACGGTCTGTAAATCCAAGCCGGTCTTCCGCACGATGCGTTTGAAGCCTTCGGAAAGCCCGTGGCGTCCGCCGGGCTTCAATCCGGCCATGTGCGGCAGGATGAACACTTCCGGCTTGTCTGTGCCCGCCAACGTCTCCAAGTGCGCCAGCAAGTCGCCGTGGAGCGGCACCGTCACCTTTTCGCCGGTCTTGGCTTGTGTGTAGGTGAGTGTGCCCGCGCTCAGGTCCGCGTCCGCCCAAGCCATGTGGCAACAATCGGAAAGCCGCGCGCCGGTGCGAGCACAGAACCAGGTCGAGGTCACGAAGCTCTTCCGTGTTGACCGGCGGCGGCGGATTCCGCTCGTGGAGAAACTCCGTGCCGGCATACTTGCGGGCGAGGTGATCCGTGAGATAGGGACCTGTCAGCCAGCGTCGTCCGGCGTGGCGCACCGCGAAGCCCGCCTGCCCCAACCACGCCATGCCCACCGCCTCGTCAGGCAGACCCGCCGGCAAGAGCGCCCGCGCACCACCTGGCTGGACAATCACTTCCATGCGTCAGGATCAGCGAGGACCGCGCGCCCCGGCGACGATCTCCAACGCGGTTTTGCAACGCTGGCGAACGTCGTCCTCCTTGCCGGCAGTCGGGTCATCTTTCTTGGCGATCCACGTGCCGCCAACGGCCGCAACCGTGTTCAGTTTCAGACAGGCTTCCAAGTTGCCCGTGCTCACGCCGCCGGTGGGCATGAAGCGGACGCCGGGTGTGTTTGTACGGAGCCGACAAGGCTTCGATCATCGGCACGCCGCCCAGCGCCCCGGCCGGGAAAAACTTCAGCCGCTTGCAGCCGAGCGCGAGGCCCTGCTTCAATGTTTTCGATGGCAATAACAGGGACCACGCCGAGAGCGGCGACAGGTCGGAGCTTGCCCTTCACACCGGCACATCACCCAATCCCGCCGCAAGGCCAGCCTGCTACTCCAAGCGGGCGACACGCGCGGCAGCCACATAAAGCGCAGCCAGGCGGCCGAGCCGCCAAGCATTTCACCAAAAGAGCATTTCGTTCTTCTGTCATGTCACTAAAATTATGGCGAATTTTCCACGTGCATTATGGTGATGTGAAACGGAACACGCTTGGTGATGGACGGCCGCTGGATGAAGCAACACGCAGAGCGTCTACTCATTCCTCAAGGCGGCAAGCAAGTCCCCGCGCAATGCCACGTGCGTCGCCACCCACGTCCACAACGCGCCATTAACCAGCACTGCGCCCAACGTCAGCGCCAGCGACGCGAAAGGTAATTGCGCGCTTGGTGAAAGCAATTCTGGCAACACCGCCACCACCGCCGCCACGAGGCCGAGCGCCAACCCGGCGGCGAGCAGCGCGCCGTTTTCGAGCAGCAACAGCCGTTGCAAAATTGATTTGCGGAATCCGACCGCGAGCATCACCGCCAGTTCGCCGCGGCGTTCCAGCACGTTGCGCAAAACCACGATGCCCAAACCCACGCTACCGAGCAGCAAACCCAAGCCGCCGAGCACCTGGAAGGTGCCGAGATATGTGTTCTGCACCGCGTTGAACTGCGCGAGCCGCTCCACCGCCGGCGTCAACTCCAGCCCCACGTCCTGCATCGCCCGCGACAACGTGGCCGACACCTGCGACACGGCGTTCGACGGCGCATCAATCAGGAACATTCGATAGCCGCTCACGCTGGGAAACTGTTTCACGAACTCGGCTTCATCAATGATGAGTTGCCCCTGCAAAATGGAATTCGCCACCGCGCCGACGATGCGCACCTTGAATGGTTGATCCCGTTCGTCCAAGTAATCAATCGTGTCGCCGACTTTTTTGTGCATTGCCCATTGGATTGAGTTGGCGTCGCCGATGGCGGGGATTTCGCGGTGTAGGGCAGGCGTCGCGCCTGTCTCTAATTTTTCTTCTTCAGATGGAGACCGGCGCGACGCCTGACCTACCTTCGTTCGCATTGCCAACCACGACGAGCCCTTCGCAAAAATGAATTTTTCTTCGAGCAACTCCGGCCTCACTCCGAGCAGCTTCGGTCGCCGCGCGCGATTCAAATTCAAGCAACTCGCCTGGTCCCCCTCGCGCACACGGAACGAAACGAAACCCACGCCTTTGAGATCATTCTCGCTCAACGCAAAAAAATCCCGGCCGGATTGCGAATTTAAATCGTGAACCACCGGCATCGTTGTTTCACCAATGAGCGCAAACCCGCCCGTTCCGGAGCTTCGCTTCCAAGCATCCCGGTTCGCATCCAGCCGGAACACGCCGATGGACACGATAAGGAAGCTCCCGCACGCCAGCATCGCCACCGTGGCCAGACTTCGTTTCCGCCGTCGTGCGCAACCGCGCATGCCGAGCGAACCGAGCGCAACGGCAGGGCGTGCGGTCCCTGGCGTGCCACCCGGCGGCAGGCTGGGGACAGACTGCCCTGCCTGTAACCGCGCCAACCACGCGTTCACGAAACCCAATCCCGCAACCAACGCCAGCGCCCCCGCGCCAAAGAACGCGCCAGCGTTCGCCGTGTCACCCCTGACGATCGTCGAGCCGACCAGCAAGACCGCCGCGGTCAAGGCCAACCACGCGATTATAGCCGCGGTCGCGAGACTGCGGATCGTGCGCCCCCGCGGTTCCGCGCTTTCACAAGCACGGCTACGCCATTCACCCGTCTCACCCGTCAAGAGTTCCGCTGCCGGCCGCCGGACAAACTTCCGCAACGTCAACCAGATCGTCACCGCGCTGACCACCACGCTGGCGAACAGACCGATGACCAAAGTCTGGCCCGTAAAATGAAAACCCAGCGCGGATGCGCCCACGGCGTCGCGCCAGACTGTCGTCAAGCCGTGCAACATAGCCTTCGCGTACGCCAACCCACCCAGCGCGCCGAGCACGCCGCCGACCAACGACAGCGCCACCCCCTCGCACAGCAGAAGGTTTCGAACTTGTTTCGGCGTAAACCCGAGCGCGAGCAGGGTGCCGATTTCCGGCGCACGCTGTTCCAGTCCGAGCGAGAACAATAGCGCCATCAGTAATAGCGCTGCGGCGATGAGGAAAAAACTGAAGCCGAGAAACAGTCCGCCGAAGTCTTGCGATTCCGCCGCCGCCTTGAGCGCCTGCTCGCGCACCGGCTCGAAGCGCAGACCAAGCTCCTCCGGCTTGAGCGTAGCGAGGATTTTCTTTTCAAGCGCGGCGCGAAATTCCCCGGCGCTGGTAGGCACGCGTTCCACCGTGTCTCCATCTTGGGTGAAAGTTTGGGACGCGGTGGAACGCGTCCCTGCCGAATTGGTGGGAATCGGAAACCGAATCGCCGTGAGGTTTCCGAAGCGGTTGGCCCACATCTTTTGCCCGGCGGCGAGGGTGATGAACGCCTTGGGCGTGCCGCGATATTGCTTCCAGTAATCCTCGTCCTTCGGGCGAATCTTATAGGTGAGCGGGAAGCCCGCGTTCCAATCGCTCGTGCGCTCGGCCTTCTCGATGCCCGGAAAATCCGGCATGAGCGTGTGATCCGCCCACGGCATTTCCACCGGCACGATGGCGCGGACGCGAAACCGGTTGGTGGCCTCGGTCAATTTTGCGCCGGACTCGGGCAGGAAATAACTCATCGCGATTTCATCGCCCGGCCCCGCCTGCAAATCCTCCGCAAGCCACTGGCTAATGAGGATTTCGTCGTCGCGCAACTCCGCTGCCGTCCAAGGCGGCCCGGCGGCGGTGACCATCGAGTAAGGTGTGGCGTTTGTGCCGGCTTGGAGCAGCGTGGCGAGATAGGTGAAGATGGGTTGAGCGTTTGAATTCACCGCTAATGAAGCGCGAACCACAGGCGAATCAATGAAGACTCGGGAGCTTGTTAACACAACAGAGTTTGACGTTTCTCGGATGTTGGCGATTTGAGCGCTCTGGAAATCCCACGACTTGTCCAGCAATTCGGCAAGGAATGCCAGCTGCTTGTCCATTGGCACAGCGACAAGATTTGGCCTGTCCTCCCTGCGCTTCAAATGCAACCGCCCCCGCAACCCATCACTCCATTGGTTCAGGGTTGCCCGGAATCGAGTCGGGCGGGGCAGGTTCGGCGGTTTCAACCTGACAACGTCCGGGTTGAGCCAGGCGTTGACGAAGTTCAATTCGATGTGTTCAGTCCGGGTTTCAGTTGCAGGAAGTTGCTCGTGGTTGGAGTCGTCGGATGGAGGGTCTTCCGCAACGAGATGGTTCACTTCGCGAATCTCCTGCAGGCCAGCCGCACGAGCGAGTTCGCTGAGTGGAACAAAGATATTCGCAGGCGCGGTCATCGTCCGATCAGGAGAGAAGTTCGCGATTTCCCCGTTCGTTGCGACGGTATGCACTTTTAGCCGGAGAGTTGCGGTTGGCTGGCCTTTGAGGGAGACCGACGCGTCCATCGAAAGCTTGCTGGCTTTCCCAAACCGAATCAAAACAACGTCTCCGGTGCTGACCCCCAATTCTGCGGCGAGGGCGGCATTCCCTACCGCCGTGTTGGTCAACGTCAGACGACGAGGAGTGTCGCGCTGCGCTGTTTCCACTGCCGAAAACAACACCGGCGAGAAATCCG
>JALOTT010000287.1 GCA_025457745.1 Verrucomicrobiota bacterium | reverse complement strand
CCAACACATTTCAATCGCCCACAAATCCCGCCCCGCAAATCCCTCGGAAACTCGACGATTCAGCAAAGAATCGTGTCTGGAAGTGTTGAAGAACTGTCTGACAGGTTACCCCGGCGCGCGCCTTCAGGCCGCTTCAACGTCCGAGTGGCATTGGGGGAAACATCTAGCCTGCGGGCTTGCGGCCTTTGCAGCGGGCGTAAACGCCGCGCGCCAAGCCAGTTTGCGTTCGAAAAGGTGTCCCCCATTGGTAATGACATATTCTTTCCCTGACAAATGATAACGCCAAGGCGCCATCCGCCTGCATCAGCTTTCGGCGGGGCAAGTCGGATTTCGGCGTGAGCAGCCATGCTTCGACTTGCCAAGCAAGTCGGCGAGACCGGTCGCGTTCCCGTTGAAAATCCCAACGGGATTCCAGCCCTCAGCCCAGCGGTTGCGAGAAACGAGCTACCCTGGGTCAACCGTCCAAAACATTTTTGGGATTTTCTCTGCCTCGCCGTCGCGTTGAACGCGGCTAAAAACCCTGAAAAAAACGCCGTGCGGCTTCGGAGGCAGATACTTGGCATGAAATGAACCCGGCGCAAAAGCAATTCTCCCTGAACCGTGGAGCGTCAAAAAACATATTCCCATCAGTAATTCCCGGCCTTCGGCGGTTCGCAAATAGCGGTTGAACCTGCTTGCTTCCGCGCCGTAAGGGATTATCTATTCTCAAGTCGTCCGGCCGAGGTGTGGCATCCTCGCCAACGAAATCAACTGTTATGAATCTACTTTCAGTCCGCCTGGCACATCGGCTCCTGGGGGGGGCGCTGGCCCTCTCGCTCGTCTGGGCCGCCGCATCCAACCTCCGCGCCGCGCCGTTCGCCGAGGAAATTCCATTCGTCCAGCCGGATGGAACCGCCATCACGCTCTGGGGAGAAGGCGATGAGTTTCACGCCGTGTTCGAGACGCTGGACGGTTACACCGTCGTTTTTGATCCGGAGCCGCGGGCCTATTGCTACGCGGCCCTGTCGGCCAGCGGCGAGGAGCTGGTTTCCACCGGCACGCTGGTGCATCAGGCCACCGGGCAGGGCCTGGGCCTGTCGCCGCGACTGCGCCTCACGCCCGAAGCCGTGCGCCGAAAGGTTCAGGAGCGGTATAGGCGCTGGGACACGGGGATGGAGGTTTCGACGCGCTGGAGTTCGCTCAAGGCGGAACGCCAAGCGGCGGAGCGCGACGGCATTGCCTTTTCGCCGCCCAGTTCCACCACGTTGGGCACAAAGGTGGGGCTCTGCCTGCTGATTGATTTCGATGACGACCCGGCCACCATCCCGCAAGCCGACATCGTGGACTTCTGCAATGCCAACAACTACACCGCCTATGCCAACAACGGTTCAGTGAAAAAGTACTTCCAGGACGTGTCCAACGGCCTGCTGACCTACTCCAACGTCGTCACGGTTTACATCCGCATTCCGAACAGCCTGCACCCGAAAAGCTACTACAACAACACCAGCCGGGACGCCGGCGAACAGGCCAACCTGCTGATCAAGGACGCGCTCGACATCCTGAAGGCGCTGCCCAACTACGACACCGACATCCTGCCGGCCTTCGACGCGCTCACGGTGAACGCCCAGAACCGGGTCATCGCTTGCAATGTCTTTTATGCCGGCGGCAACGGCGGCGTCTGGTCCATGGGCCTCTGGCCACATTCGTGGTCGCTCTACCAGGTCGGGGCGCAGGACCTCTCGCCCGGAGGCAAGAAGATTTACCGCTACCAGATCACGAACATCGGCAGCAGTCTCAAGCTCGGCGTCTTCTGCCACGAGAACGGTCACATGCTCTGCGGCTTTCCCGACATCTACGACTACGATTACGACTCGAAAGGCGGGGCGGGGGTGTTCTGCTTGATGAACTCCGGCTCGTCGGGCGGCAATCCCACGCAGGTCAGCGCCTACCTCAAACGCGCGGCCGGCTGGGCCACGGTCACCGACCTGACCAGCGCGGACGCGCTGTTGGCAACGCTGACGGCCACCCCCGGACCGGGATTCAACCGCTTCTACCGCTACAAGAAGCCGTCCAGTTCCACGGAGTACTTCCTGCTGGAAGCCCGTTTCAAAACCAACCGGGACTCCACCTTGCCGGCCTCTGGCGTGGCCGTCTGGCATATTGACGAGTTGGGGGATCGCGACGATCAGCGCATGACGCCCAACACCCAGCATCTCAATTACGAATGCACGCTCGTCCAGGCAGACAACAAATGGGATTTCCAGAAGAACGTGAACAGCGGCGACAACTTCGACCTCTATCACAGCGGCAACACCGCCGCCGCCTACAACAACACCCTCACCGACACCTCCACCCCGCACGCGCACTGGTGGAACGGCTCGGATTCCGGGCTGAACCTGCACCATTTCAGCGCCCGGGCGCCGACCATGACGTTCAGCGTCGGCAACGTCCAGATGGGGCCGTTGGTCACCACCGAGCCCGGCGATGTCACCGCGCGGGAGGGGACAAACGTCACGTTCACGGTCACGGCGGCCGGACTGCCCACGCTGCGTTATCAGTGGCGGCGAAACGGGACGCCCATCGCGGGGGCCACCGCTTCCACACTCACGTTCAATCCGGTACAACTCTCCGACGGGGGCGGTTACTCGGTGTTCATCACGAACGATTTCGGAAGCACCCTCAGCACCGAAGCCACGCTCACCGTCATTCCGCTGATCCCGCTGGAAGAAGCGCTCGACGCCACCAATCTCACCTGGACCACCCAAGGCCACTCGCCCTGGTATTCGCAAGTTGCCGTCACCCATGATCAGGTGGACGCTGGGGTGAGTGGAGCCATCGGTCACAATCAGCATTCGCGCCTGAGCACGATCGTCCCCGGCCCCGGCCGGCTGACGTTCTGGTGGAAAGTCTCCTCTCAGGCCAGCGCTGACTGGCTGACCTTCTCGATCGGTGGCAGCCGGTGGGCGGAGATTTCCGGAGAAGTGGGCTGGCAACAACAAACCCTCGACATCCCGCCGGGATGGCAGACCCTGGAGTGGGTTTACCAGAAAGACGCCAGCGGCGTCGCCGGGCAGGACCGCGCCTGGCTCGACACCGTCGCGTTCACTGCCACGCCGATGTCGCCCGTGATCCTGACCCAGCCTCAAGGCGTGGCCATCGTGCAAGGCTCTCCGGTGCGGTTCAGCGTCACGGCACAGGGAACTCCGGACTTGAGTTTTCAATGGCGCTTGAACGGCGCGGACATCGCGGGCGCCACCTCCACCGAGTTGAACATCGCCGCCGCACAGCACGCGGACGGCGGCGCTTATCAGGTCTTGGTCACCAATCCGCACGGGTCGGTCCTCAGCTCGAACGCGGTGCTCGGGCTGATCTACCTTGGCATGGTGGGCGACAACTCCTTCGGGCAGTCCATCCCTCCTTCCAGCGCGACGGGACTCGTCGCCATCGCGGCAGGGGCGTGGCACAGTCTGGCCTTGCGCGCAGACGGCAACCTGGTCGCCTGGGGCAACAACTGGGAAGGCCAATGCACCATGCCGGCGGGGCTGAACGATGCGGTCGCCATCGCTGCGGGCGGTTACCACAACCTCGCGGTGCGAGCCAACGGGACGGTCGCCGCCTGGGGCGCGAATTACTACGGGCAGACGACTGTGCCCGCCAGCTTGCGCAGCGTGCTCGCCGTGGCTGCGGGCACCTGGCACAGCCTCGCGTTGACGGAAGATGGCCGGGTTGTGGCGTGGGGCGACAATATCGCCGGCCAATGCGCGGTGCCGCCCGGTCTGAACGACGTCGTCGCCATCGCTGCCAGTGGAAATCACAGCCTCGCCCTCAGGCGGAACGGCGCGGTGGTGGCTTGGGGTGAAAACACCGACGCCCAAGGCGTCTGGGCGGGCCAATCCGCTGTGCCACCCGGCTTGAACAACGTCGTGGCTATTGCTGCCGGCGAATACCACAGCCTCGCGGTAAAGGCCAACGGCACGATCGCAGCCTGGGGCGACAACGCGCAAGGTCAGTCGCAATTCCCGGCGGACCTGGCGGACGTGGTGAGTGTGTCGGCCGGAGCCCAGCACAGCCTGGCGTTGCGGCGGGACGGCACGCTTCAGGCCTGGGGCAACAACTGGAGCGGACAATGCAGCGTGCCCTCCAGCGCGCCCGCGGAGGCCATCGCGGCTGGCGGCTACCACACACAAATCTTGTTCGACAGTGGCCTGCGCGCGGCGCGGTTGTTCCGTATCGGCCAGCGGGGAACGGGCTTTGGCGTGGTACTCCAAACCCAGGGGCGCGCCACCTACGCCTTGGAGTTCACCGACGACTTCACGGGCGCCGCTTGGACCGCCTTGCCAGAAGCGCGCGGCAACGGCGGACTTCTGCTTCTGACCGACCCGAATCCCGCCGGGGGCAGGCGCTTCTACCGTGTTCGACAGTTTTGAAGCGCAGCTTGAACACGAGCGTGCGACATGCTTGAAAGCCTCCGCGGCCCGCGAATTTCGCAACGGGTGCTTTTGGATTCACCGGTCTTGACTGCGCTGAGTTGGACCGCGTTCAGCCATCGGCGACGAGAGTTCAACCACTCCATTCGTGAGGATGATCCGAAAACTCCTGCGAACGATCGCCAAGGCACTGGCAGTGTTGACCGTCCTGGGCCTCCTGCTTCTGGCCGGTTTGAAGTGGCTAACTCGATGCCAACTATTTTTGCGGTTACGACTCCAAAGCCCCGCTCAATCTCGAGGTCGCCGAGGACAAAGACCTGCCCGAGTACCACTGGACAAAGTTTTATTACGACGGCTTTCGCGCGGATCGGGTGCCCGCGTTGCTGTCCCCCCAAGGACGCTTCCGGACCGTTGCCCTGCGTGGTCTTCGTTCACGGCATTGGCAACGACAAGGAATTCATGCGCCGGCACGGGCTGGACGTGCCGTTCGTCCGGGCCGGGTTTGAACCGTAAAGGGGTCATAAACGGATCCCACAGATTGACACACATCGCAACGCGGGGAATGTGGGCAGTCGTATCGCGCGGTTAACTTTTTGTGTTTCATAGGAGTTATAACAGGTGCTTGAGAGTTCTTGGTAGTGTGGCTTCCAAGCGCAATCAGGCCAGGCGGCGCAGAACTAGCAAGAGCACAAAATCGCCAGGCAGGCTGCCAACAACACAAAGCCACCCTGTTTGAAATTACGGGGCGTTGCAAAGCGCCGCTCCAACCACCACGCCAGCCCGATCGAGCCAAAGAATGCAACGATGGGAATGTTCAGCCACAGCGGCGGCAGGTGAAATCCGCGCGGATTATCAGGCCAAAAGTATTCGGGAACATTGACCCACGTATGAAAGCGCAGGTTGAATGTCGCCAGCGTGACCAAGGCCAACCCCCACCACACTGCCACGAAGATTCCTTTGACCGATCTTCTACACCTTGATTTTGTATCCTGCTGTGCATGAGCGAGGTGCAAATATGCGAATCGGCGTTTGGCACTACATATTGCTCATGGCGTT
>JALOTT010000286.1 GCA_025457745.1 Verrucomicrobiota bacterium | reverse complement strand
CGTGCGCTGGATTTGAAATGTGTTGGCAAAGCCCATCGCTGTCTTTGTAAGTCATTGATTGCCAAACCCCCATTTTTTGAAACTGTTGAAGATGGGTCAAACAGAACCGCGCGGAAAATGTTTGCTGCCGGAGAAGCGTTTGTTTCTCTGCCGGCAACGCGACAGGCCTTAACAGTCGCCGGGAAAGAAGGACATCTTTCCGGCATCTTTCCGCGCCCTCAGCAAAGCTCGAGGATTGAACGGCTCATTAACACAAAGGGCGCTTCGCGAGCATTTCCCGCACATCCACCGCGTCCATTCCCGCCGTGCGGATGGCCTGCATGCCGAGGTCGGTGTCTTCGTAAGCACGGCAGAATTGCGGGGCAACGCCAATGCGGCGGGCAGCTTCGAGAAACATGTCAGGCGCGGGTTTTTGATTCACCACGTCCTCGCTCGTGACGACGGCGTCGAACAAATGCCGGATACTGAAGCGCGTCAGCACCTGCTCGATGACTTTGTGCGTGCCCCCGGACGCGACGGCCATCGGAAGCTTGCCGTGATGCGCGCGCGCGATGGCGATGACGGAGGGGATCGGCTCGACCTGCCCGATAAGGGCTAGATATGCGGCCTCCTTTTCCTTGGCGATAGCCAGGTAATCGAGAGTGATGTCCTGCTCCCGGGCCAGAATTTTCACGATATCGCGCGCCGGCACGCCGCCCAGCGCATAAAACCGTTCTTCCGGGAAATGAAGGTTGTGGCGGGCGGCGATGTTTTGCCACGCCCGCCAGTGCAGCGGCATGGTGTCCACCAGCGTTCCGTCGCAGTCGAAAATAAGGCCTTTGGGTTTCATTTTCGTTGAATCGTTAAACCGTTGAGTTGTTGAATCGTCACGAAACCGGGTCAACGGTTTAACCGGTTAACGCCTTTAACCTTTCTTCGAGCTCATGCGTCATCAGCGGCTCCAGCAGCGGATCGAGATCGCCTTCGATGAAATTCGCCAGGTTGTAGAGCGTGACTTCGAGGCGGTGATCGGTCACGCGGTTTTGCGGGAAATTGTAAGTGCGGATTTTTTCGCTGCGTTCGCCCGTGCCGACCTGGTCTTTGCGCACGGCGGCGTATTTGGCGTTTTCCTCGGCAAGCTTGCGTTCGAGCAGGCGTGAACGCAAAACCGTCATCGCCTTGGCGCGGTTCTTGATCTGCGAACGTTCGTCGGCGCAACGCACGATGAGGCCGCTGGGTTTGTGGATGATTTGCACGGCGGAATCGGTGGTGTTCACGCCCTGGCCACCCTTGCCGGAGGCGCGGCAGACGTTGATCTCGATTTCGTCGGGTTTGATTTCGATGTCCACTTCCTCGGCCTCCGGCAGCACGGCGACGGTGGCGGTGCTGGTGTGGATGCGGCCTTGCGCCTCAGTCGCGGGCACGCGCTGGACGCGATGCACGCCGCTCTCGTGCTTGAACCGTTTGTAAACGTCCGGGCCGTTGATTTGGAAGATGATTTCCTTGAAACCGCCGAGGTCGGATGGGTTGGAATCCAGTGGCTCGACTTTCCAGCCGCGCGCTTCGGCGTAGCGGCAATACATGCGGTAAAGATCGGCGGCGAACAGCGCGGACTCCGAACCACCGGCGCCGGCGCGGATTTCGACGATGGTGTTGCGCGAATCGGTCGGATTGGGCGGAATGAGGCCGCGCTGCAATTCGAACGCAAGGCGCTTCTCGTCCGCTTCGAGCCGGGCGATTTCCTCCTTGGCGAGCAGGGCCATTTCCGAGTCGGTCGCTTCAGTCTTGAGCAATGAGCGATTTTCATCGAGGTGGACGCGCGTCTTCAAGTAAGCGCTACCGGCCGCCACCAGTTCTTTCAACCGGGCGTATTCCTTCCCGAGTTCCTGCGCGCGTTGCGGGTTGTCGAACGCCTTGGGGTCGCTCAAGGCGGCTTCGACTTCGGCAAAGCGCCGGGAGAATTTTTCGATGTGCGGTCTTAAATCCATTTTTGATTTACAATTTACGATTTACGAGCAGGACGCAAAACAGGCGCGTCAATCGTAAATCGTCAATCGCAAATTCTGTTGGCACGAGGGTAGGAAAAAGAAACCGCCTGCATCCTGCCGAAGCAGATTGCAGGCGGAAAATAGTCGGGCCGCTACTTCTTCTTTTTCTTCGTGGCGGCGAACGCCTCTTGGGCGGCCTGCGTCTTGGCGGCGCGCTGCTGGAATTTGTCCACGCGGCCGGCCGTATCCACGAACTTCTGTTGTCCGGTGTAAAAGGGATGACACACGTTGCAAATACCCACGATGATCACGGGCTTGGTGGAGCGGGTCTTGATCACGTTGCCGCAGGCGCAACGGATTTCCGCGTCCACATACTTCGGATGAATGTCTGCTTTCATAAAAGGCGGCAGACCCTATCACCTGCGACGCCGTTGACAAGCGGGAATTTTGGCTGTTTTTTTGGCCGTTTTGGGCAAGGCTGGGTGGATCGCCCCACGTGGTGCGGATCAAAGTGATGGCCTAACGGCGGCAGGATGAGCTTTTACGGCTTTGCGACCTTGTGCCTTTGCATTTAACTCCAGCCATGCGCACGATGATCATCGGCTGTGGCTACGTCGGTTTGCCGCTTGGAGCGGAACTGGTGAAGCTCGGTCATGAGGTTTTCGGATTGCGGCGGTCGGCTGACGGCGACGAAGAATTAAAAGCGGCGGGCATCGCGCCGTTGCACGCGGACATCACCCAACCCCAAACCTTGGCCACGCTGCCAACCGATTTCGATTGGGTCGTGAATTGCGCGGCTTCGGGCGGTGGCGGGCCGGATGAGTATCGGCGGCTTTATTTGCAAGGCACGCGCAACTTGATCGAGTGGTTCGCCCTTGGGAGCGCCGGCGTCCCGCCGGCAGTTGGCGCTTGGTCTTGCGAGGGAACTCGCCGGCGAGACGCCGGCGCTCCCAGGTTCGTTTACACGAGCAGCACGGGCGTTTACGGGCAGAATGATGGGTCGGTGGTCAAGGAAACCAGTCCAACCGAACCGGCGACGGAAACCGCAAAGGTTCTGGTCGAAACGGAAAAGGTTCTGCTCGCGGCGGCGCGGGAGCAAAACTTCCCTGCCGTCGTTCTGCGGGTGGCAGGGATTTACGGGCCGGACCGCGGCTACCTGCTCAAACAGTATTTGAAGAACGAAGCGCGCATCGAAGGCAATGGCGGGCGCATCCTGAACATGATTCATCGTGATGATTTGATCGGTGCGATTATCGCGGCGCTCAAGAATGGGCGGCCCGGAGAGATTTATAACGCAGTGGACGATGAGCCGGTGAGCCAGTTCACCTTTTTTCAGTGGCTGGCCGGCACGTTGGGCAAGGACATGCCGCCGTCCGCGCCGGAAGACGCGGAGGCCAACCGCAAACCCGGCGTGACGAACAAGCGCGTATCAAACCGCCGGCTCAAAATGGAACTGGGCTATCAGTTCAAATACCCGAATTTCCGCAAGGGCTACACGGCAGAAATCATGCGGCTGGAAGCGGCTGGTGAATTGGACATCGAACCAAGAACCGGCGAAAGCGCATGAGAAGTTTCAAGATACCGTTGTCGGCGAACCCACCCCTGACCCCTCCCAGGAGGGGAACTCCATTGCGAGGTCACCCTGATTTGTTCCCCTCCTCGGAGGGGTCAGGGGTGGGCTCTTTTCGGAAATCTATTTTGTTAACCGTTCTCGTCGCCCTGCTGATGGCCGTCGGCAATGCGGCAGCCGAACCGCTGCCCAAGGATGACGGCTATCGCGGCATCTGGTATTGCAACCAGGGGACCAAGGACGAATACAAATTCAAATACAGCGGCGGCATGGCCACCTATCCCCAGCAACACGCCCCCATCGCGATTTACAGCAAGGCGGCCAACAAAACCTTCTTCTGTTACGGCGGCACGACGGGACGCGATGCCGGCGACAAACAGGAATTGCTGCACACGGTTTCGTATTTCGATCACGCGACGGGCAAAGTGCCGCGGCCAACCATCCTGCTGAACAAACAAACCAGCGACGCGCACGACAATCCGACGATGAGCATTGATGACCAGGGCTACATCTGGATTTTCTCCTCGTCCCACGGCACGTCGCGTCCATCGTTCATTCATCGCAGCGCCAAGCCGTATTCGGTGGAAGAATTCGAGCGCGTGCAGGAAACAAACTTCTCGTACGCGCAACCGTGGCACATTCCGAACCGGGGATTTTTGTTTTTCCTCACGCGCTATGCCAGCGGAAGAAATTTGTTCTGGATGACCAGCGCCGACGGCCGGGATTGGAGCGAGCCGCACAAGCTCGCGAAAATTGAGATGGGCGATTACCAGATCAGTTGGCCCAACGGCGACCGGCTGGCGACGGCGTTTGATTTTCATCCCGCGCCAGCCGGGTTGAACGCGCGCGCGAACATTTACTATCTCGAAACCCGCGACTTTGGGAAAACGTGGCAGACGGTTGACGGCCAGACCGTGTCGCCGCCGATCACCGCGACGAACAGCCCGGCGCTGGTTTACGACTCCCGCGCCGAGAACAAGCTGGTCTATTTGAAGGACCTGAATTTCGACGCTACCGGTCGTCCGGTGATTTTGTTCCTGACGAGCAAGGGCTTTGAGCCGGGACCGGAAAACGGTCCACGCCAATGGCAGACGGCGCGTTGGACGGGCAAGCAATGGGAATTCCGCAGCTTTACTACGTCGCTGAACAATTACGACCACGGCTCGCTTTACATCGAAGCCGGGGGCACGTGGCGCGTCATTGCGCCGACCGAGCGCGGTCCGCAGCCTTACAATCCGGGTGGCGAGACGGCGATGTGGACGAGTTCCAACCGTGGCAAGACGTGGAAGAAGGTGAAGCAACTCACACACGACAGCCAGCGCAATCACAGCTACGCCCGCCGTCCGTTGAACGCGCATCCGGATTTTTACGCGCTGTGGGCCGATGGCCACGGGCGGCAGCCCTCGGAATCATTCCTCTACTTCACCAACCGGAAAGGCGACCACGTGTGGCGGCTGCCGGAGAAGATGGACACGGAGTTTGCGAAGCCTGAAATTGCGTGGTGAAATTCTCTCGACAACCAACTTTCCAATACGCAAAGTCAAATTCGTGAAACGAGATAGGCTGCAAAAATCGCTGCATGCTTAGATATTAGCCCACACACGCACCACAGCATGCGCACTCCATTGCTTCTCACGTCTGTCATCGCCGCCCTTTTCTGCGTGGGATGCTCGCGCTCTGAGAGACACTGGCAGCCGGACACGCAGTGGCATACCGAGGTCGTGACCGAGACCAACAGCACTTGGCGCGGCTCTTACCAGAACGCCCTCGACACACTTCGCTTGCGCTCGCACGCATGGAAGCTCATTGATTATGACGCGAAGAGAGATACTGTACTGGTTCAGCGTGAATGTCTCTTTCGGGGTTGAGGCGTAAGATACTATTTCCGGTTGTTTGTGATGTTAGTTTAAACGTGGATTTTTCGCTT
>JALOTT010000023.1 GCA_025457745.1 Verrucomicrobiota bacterium | reverse complement strand
TTCCATCAGCGCATCGGCGAAAAGCTTCATCCCTCGCGCGTCGGGGTGGTTGATGGAATTCAGCATGAGCGTGTTGTAAGGAATGCCCTGTCGCCAGAGCCGTCCATAGCGGCGCGACGCGTCGGCGAGCGCCACCGAATGTTTGGCGGCGAACTGCCGCAGACCGATCACATACGGTCGCGGATCGTCATCAATGTCGCGCTGACTCGTCAGGCCCATCCAATCAGGCCGGACGTAATGCGGCGTGAGAATGATCCACTCGGCACCGATGCCTTGGAAATCAGCGAGCAATTTCCCGTAACGTTCCTCCACCTGCTGCGGGTTCAAACCCGCGTCGTTCACGAATTCCGACACGATGAGGTCGGGTTTTGCGTCGAGAACCTTCTCGCGGTAATTGTGCGGGCTGCCCGGCGGCTCGCCCAGGTAGCTGCTCGTGTTCCGTCCGCCCCAGGCCTCAGTCACGAGTTCAATGTTCGCCTTGGGAAACCGTTCACGCAGCCGCGCGACGAATTGCTCCTGCCAGCGGTTGTGTTCCCAATCCGGCACAAACACGCCCACGGTGACGCTGTCGCCCCACGCGAGGAGACGAAGATGCTCGCCGGATTGGAGTTTCTTCATCGTCTTCGGCAACAACCGGTCCGCCGTTGAAGGGCTTGGCTTGGGCGGTTCAGGGTACGATGGCTCCAGAATTGGAAAAAGATTCTCCGATCCAAGCTTCGTCATCCGACCCGGCAACCAGATGTTGCCCAAGTGGCGTTCGCCTGCTCCGATTTTTGGCGGCAACGGGGCGGCAGCGCTTGGTTCGCCTTTGCGCAACGCGATCTTCCCCACACCAGTCAGCACCACGACATCGAGGCGGGACAGCGCATGACGATAACTGGCATAGACCTTCTGGTCCGGCTTGATCGCGCCGTTGGTCAAACGCCCGAACGTTCCCCAAGTGGGAACAATTTCATAATCCCTGCCGCGTTGGAAAACCGTGACCTTCGACTTCGAACCGGCGCGGAGGATGAAACTGTCCGGATCAAGCAGATTAGGCGTGGTGGTTTCTTGTGTCTGCACACCGCGAAGCCGCGCACCTTTGGCCCAACCGGCGGCGGCTGGATTGAACACCGGCAAAGCGGTGTGCTTTTCCGACTTCAGCGTGACAAACGGCGGAGCAACGACGCGGAGGGTCGCCTTGCGTTGTTTCGGTTCGCTCACCGTCACTTGCCCTTTCCCATCGCCGACCAGCTTGAACTCAGCCGGGGTCGCGGGGTGTCCGGTGCGAGCCAAGGCCAGGGCCAGACAAAACAACAGAAGACATCTTTGCGTCATGCCCTTGTTTTTATGCCAAACCCCGTGAAACGCACGAATAGAACTTGCGGAAAAGACAACCCGGGCGGGAGTAACTGGAGCCAGTGGTCGGGATCGAACCGACGACCGACGGTTTACAAAACCGTTGCTCTACCACTGAGCTACACTGGCCGGCTGCGAAAACCTTTTACGCCACGACGCGGTTTTTAGCAAGCACGCGCGGTTTGTCTTTCGGCTTGGTCATATTTTTTCTTCCGGAAACCGCTCGTGAATCCGGCGGCGGACCCGCTCCTCATCGTCCGGCTGCAACCGGCGGCGCACGACCATGCGTTGCACGGCGTCCAGCAACATCAGCCAGTCTTCCAACGGCGGTTCGGGCACGGCCTGCCATTGGTCAAACCGCTTTTCGCGCGCAAAAAAACGCCAGTCACGGCTGACCCGCTGGGCATAGACCTGGAGCTTTTGTCCGTCGTCGGTGACTCGCTTCCAACTGATTTCGGCTTTCGGCATGTTTTACGTGACGAGTGGCGAGTGACGAGTGCCGCGAAAACACGGCCACTCAGATGGCCGGAGCTCGTCACGCGACACGCGACACACGGCACTCATTCCGGCAATTCCACACTCGCCACCGCCATCGCCGCGATGCCTTCCTCGCGGCCAATGAAACCGAGATGTTCATTCGTCGTGGCCTTAATGCCGATCTGGTCCGGGTTGGCGTTCAACGCGATGGCGATGTGCGTTTTCATCGCGGCGATGTGAGGTGCCAGTTTCGGCTGCTGTGCGATGAGACTGGCGTCCACATTCACAAACCTGCCGCCACGGGCCGCGACCAACCGCGCCGCTTCCTGCAAGAAAACCTTGCTCGGAGCCCCCTTCCAGCGCGGATCCGTATTGGGGAAAAAATGGCCGATGTCGCCCTCGCCCAGCGCGCCGAGAACAGCGTCGCAAATCGCGTGCATCAGCGCGTCCGCGTCCGAATGGCCGTCGAGACCTTTCGGGTGCGGAATCTCCACGCCGCCGAGGATGAGTTTCCGGCCGGCGACCAATTGATGAACATCGTAACCAATGCCAACACGCGTCATGCGGCCAAGGTAAAAGGGTTGTCTAATCCGACCAAGCTTAATCCGTAAGCGGCGAGGAAAACACCAAGGCACAACCTGCTTAAACCAGGCGACCGGAAAACCATCCAGAAAACTCGCCAGCTTCTTTGTCTATACGTCGAGGTGATGACCAACGATGGTCTCAAGCTCGCCAAAGAGGTCGGTCGTCCGTTCAGTTCCATCAGCCTCCCACCATTTCTCCCGCACCTCGGCGAGGACGGTTTTGCGGTTCGCGGCGGGGCGTGAACTTCGCACCAGATAGACAATCGCCATGCGGGCGTTGTTATCCTTGAACGCGCGCGGCAACGTGATGATCAGACGAAGCTCGCACCCGCGAGCCAGTGCCAGCCGCAAAGCGGGCATCCCGCGGTTGTCGCGAGTCAACAAACCTTCCGGCACAAGCAGACAGATTCGTCCGCCATCCGGTTTCGCCAACTCAATGGCCCGGCGGAGGAAACAGTGATGGTCCATCAAGCCGCCTTCTGTGTGGCCGAAGCGCTTTTCCCATTGGCGAGCTATTTCGTTTCGGTTCGTTCCCGAATACTCGTCGTTGCCGGGGGGATTCCCGATGACCAGGTCGTAACGTCCCGGGCGCAAGTGCGATTCGGCTCTTGGGTCTTCGTTGATCTCGCTGGTTTTGGGGGCGCGTTCATACAGCGCGTTGTGCAGAAACACCTGGAGTTTTCCGGCGTGCTGCGGATAGAGGAACGTCAGCAGCTCGCGGGCGCACGAAACGCAAAACGGGTCGTCATCAATGCCCACCAGACGGCGGGTCAGGAATTCTTGCGCCCGTCGGTCGCCGTCCGCTTGCGCCACGTGATTCACACTTTCGGCGAGATAGCCGCCGGTCCCGCACGTCATGTCAATCACCCGCTCGTGGGCGCGGGGGTGCGCGAGTCTCACCATTTGTTGCGTGATTTCCGTCGGGGTGAAATACCGCGCAACGTTCCGATAGCGCACAACTCCCTTGACGCGATAAGCGCGCGACTGCGACTCGCCCGTGAAATAACGATGTGCCCCGCGACCGCCGGGTTGCAGCAGAAACGTACGGTAGCCCCGCGCCACCGCCGCGCCCGTGAATTCGTGTGACTCGATCTTGCGGCGATACCACGCAATCGTTTTCAACACGCGCCGGGCTGCCTGCATTCCCAGCCCAAGTTGCCGGCAGGCCGCCCGGAGGCCCGCTTCGCCATCATGCCGGGCGTGGTCAATGATGCGGTTGAACAGGATGATCTTCTGATCGTCCTTGTTCCGCAACGCGGCCACTTGGTCAATCGAACCAAACAGATCGGTGAAGAACTGATGGGCCAAATCCGCCACGAGCACTTGCTGTTGCGGGGAAACGGCTGCCGCAGGTTGCAGTTGGCCCGCCTCGTCCAGCAGCTCGTTCCATTCGAGAAAAGCCGGGAGGCCGTTCCGCCGGATCGGCTCGTACTCAACGTTGAGTCCGCGCACGACGGCGCGGCACATCTCTGCCCGGCTGCCTGCTGCGGTGATGAGAAACGGCACGGTTCGTTCCTGCATCTGGTATCCACGCTGACGCGGTTTGAAATTCCGGCTGTAATTCTTGGCCTGCTTGAACCCAACCTCGAATTGGCTGGCCGTTGGCTCGCCTTCGATGGTCACCAACGGCACGTCGCCATGATGAATGAGATAATCAAGCCGGAGCAGGCCATCGCCAAAGGGATTTTCAATCTGGAACTGCGGGCGAATGGCTTGAGTCGGAACGCCGAGGTAATCGAGCAACGGCCAGATCACGCGATGGCCGTATTCGATGTCGTTCAGGCAGGTCACGCCCAGCAGTTCCTGAATCCGACCGTTCGTTTTCATGGAGCGGTGCGCGTGAAGTCAGCTTGCGAACGGCCTAATCTTTTTCTGTTCGCCCTCAAGGACGGCTTCCAACTCGGAAATCAAATGTTTCAATCGGGCTTGAGCTTCAGCCATCGCTCGTTTGTAACCAGGGTTTGTGTTTGCCAGGTTGTTGATGGCTTCGCCGTATTGTCCTGAATCAATGCCGCTCTCATCCAGCAACCGCTCCTTGATGGTCATGGCTCGGTCGTGTTGCTTCGCCATTGCTAGGTACTGCCGTCGAACCTCAAATTGCAGGTTCACGGCCAATACCGGGATTTCTATGTTCCGGATTCGACCAAAGCTGATGGTCATTGCATCCACGCCGTGCATCACTCGTTGCACTTGTAGCGCGCCGAATCGCGATTTCAGAAAGCAGCAAACATAGAAAGGATCAATTCCGTCAACGCGGATTCGGTCAATGTGCTGACTGATGTTCAACTTCCCGTAGTCTCGCGCCAAGGCAACGCACCGTCCGATCAAAGTTTCGGTCCCACGAAACGCGTTGTTCGTGAAAAGAATGTCCTCAGCACCTACCCGACTTCGCTCTGGATCATTGTGGCTACCCTCGGCAATCCGGTCCGGCTTGATGGAAAAATCAATTCCGGTGTCGCGAATGTTGATGACCTGCAAGTAGCGCACCCCACCACGCGAACTGAGTTTTCGCGCGCCGACCTGGCCATAGGTTATGCCCTTTGAGCCGTCCGGCAATTCGTCGGGGATAAAATCGCCCAGCGGCACGCTGTGCAGCCTTATGAGCTTCCTTTCGTTCCGACGGAAGCGTTCTTCAAAGTAGCCGGCGTTCCAGCGGTTGTGCCGCAGCAGTTCGGGGCGGGCAATCGTGACCTCCAGCGTGGGAGCATCGGGGCGTTCGAGCGTATTCATTTTGGGGTGGGCCAAAAGATTTCCCGGTCGCGCCGGGCATCCGCCAGAACGCGAGCCAGATAGTTCTCCACCGTAAAGCCAGGGGCATCCACGCGCGGAGCGGCCATAAAAATCGGTTGGTCATCGTCGGGCAACTTGGCCAGTGCTTCGGGCGAATACCAGCCGTTCACGCGATCTTGCGCCAGCCGGCGCGCGAATACGATTGAGGTCTTCGCATTGGCACCAACGCCCGTGAACACCTTTTGCGGCAGGCTGATGGACGCCAGCAGGTCCATCTTGCCGAGCAGCCAGATGCGAAACCGCCCCAGCCGGTCGCTGGCCACAATGCTTTCCGGAACAATCAGGGCAATCAGCCCGCCGGGTTTGGCCAGCCGCACGAATCGCTCGGTGAACATCACTTCGATGGCCGTGCTGGCGAGCCGGCGGATCGTGTCGCGAATTTCGGGCCGGGAAGTATCCAGCGGACGATTTGGTGCCCAGCGGGCAATAAGTTGGGCGGCTTGCTCCAAGTCGCTGGCCGTTGGCCGGCGCCGGTCGCAGAGCACGCTCGCGGCGAAAAGCTCTGTGGGCGCGCTTGCAGATTCCGCTTCGGCTTCCTCATCCGGTTCTGGTTCCGTTTCCAGCCGCCAGCAGGAATACTGGCTCAGCGTTCGCACCATTCGCTCCAATTCCGCGCGCTCCTGACGCGACAACGGCTGGCGGGGTGACGGTGGTTCTTCCCTCAGGCAGGCCGCTTCAAAAAAATCCTGTTCTTCGTGACGCGCTGTTTCCGATTCTTCAAGCAAGCGAAGCAAATCCCGGAGACCCTTTCCGCTGAACGGTGGATTACCTGCGGCAATGTTGAAAGTTCCTGCTTCGATGCCGCTCGTTGGGTCGTCGAGCAGACCATTGACGAGATGAACATTCGCGCCGCGCAGCAGCGGGTCGCGCTGCCAGCCGGAATCCAGGGTTGCATCTATGTCAGCGCCGAAAAGATTTTTCGCAGGCAGGCCGCCGCGTTCACGAGCCACGCGCAGAAAAACACCCTCGCCACACGCCGGGTCAATCAGCCGCGTGTCGGCGGAAAATCGTCTGCCGTGGATGACTTCCAACAAATCCCAAATAAACCCGGCGACTTCGGGCGAGGTGAAGAACTGCCCCAATTCGCGTCTTCTTTCCAAATCGTCCAACGGAGCTTCCACGACAGAGAGAGACTGTCGGGGCGCGGGTTTCAATTTGGCCGTCGCAACATTCATTCTTGAATGTGAGCAGGCTGGCGAAAGCCGGGCGGATGGTCAACTGTCGAGTCCGGGAATTGCCTGGCCTGGTAGGATACGTTACTCTGTGCGCGCCACGTTCGAGACCTGCCAAGCCCGGTGCGCACGAGGTGACGCACCCTACCTTGAGGCAGAAACCAATAGTTACTGCGCCCCTGGCAACGTGAAGAAAAACGTTGCGCCCTTGCCCGGCTCGTTTGTGACCCACACCGCGCCGCCGTGGCTTTGCACGATATGTTTGACGATGGCGAGGCCAAGGCCCGTGCCGCCCTGCTCGCGCGAGCGCGCCTTGTCCACACGATAGAAACGCTCGAACACGCGCTCCAAGGCTTCTGCCGGAATGCCCGGCCCGTCATCCTGCACAAAGACTTCGATCAACCCGTTTTCCGCCGCCCGTCCGCCAATGCTCACGGTGCCGCCGTCGCGGCCATATTTCACGGCATTGTCCACGAGATTGGCGAGCACCTGTTGCACGCGGCCGGCGTCGGCGTTTGCGGTCAGGTCCGGCAGCGTGTTGACAAGTTTCACGCCGCGAGCGGTCGCACGCTCCTTGAAGCTGGCCAGAACCTCTTCCGCAACCGGCGGCAACGAAACCGGCTGCAGGTCTAACTGCACGCGGCCCGATTCCAGCGCCGAGATGGTCAATAAATCCTGGATGAGCAGGTCCAGCCGTTGCGCGTTGCGTTCGATGACGCGGAGAAAACGTTCGGCGACTTCGGGATTGTCCTTTGCGCCAGCGAGCAACGTTTCGGCGTAGCCTTTGATGAGCGAGAGCGGCGTGCGCAACTCATGGCTCACGTTGGCGACAAATTCCTGGCGCGTGCGTTCGAGCTTCTTGATCCGGGTCAAGTTGTGAAAGACGAGAATGGTTCCGAGCCGGCGCCGGTCAACACTCGTGAGCGCCGCCGCGTTGATCTGCAACCAGCATTCCGGCTCACCGGGCAGGCGCAACTCGTGGTCAATCACACGACCCTCCTGCCCGGCGCGCTGGACGATCTCGACGATCTCATTCAATCGCACGGCTTCCAGCAATACCCTGCCGCGCAGCCCGCCCGTCGTGGTGAACATCTGCGCGAACGCGCGGTTTGCGAACTGCACGCAACCCGCGTCGTCCAGCACCAGCACGCCTTCGATCATGCTGTCGAAAAGCGCGGCCTGCTGCGCCCGAACTTCGGCGGCGGCAGTTTGCTCGCGGTTCTCCTCCCGGGCGCGCCCAGCCAGCCACGACTCGCGTTCACGACGCAGCTTCGCCCGCCACCAGAAATGCAGGGCGAGCGCGGCGGCGCAGGCAACGATGGTCAACGCGGGCCACAACATGGGGAAAGGATGAAGGATGAAGGATGAAGGATGAAGTTAATTGTGCGCCACCCTGGTGGGGGGCGCAATTCCAGACTACCACCACGATCACCCTCTTGGATCGGAACGCGAGTTGTCCTCAACTCGCAGCACGTGGGTATTTCGGGCCGCTGCGGATTGGGACAATCCGCGCTCCGGCGGTGGTGGCAAATTGCGCCTGTCTGGTGGTCATTTCATCCTTCTGCCTTCATCCTTCATAATTATTCTACAAAGCGATAGCCCACGCCGCGCACGGTGTCCAGATGCTTTGCGGCCGCGCCGAGCTTTTCGCGCAGGCGGCGCATGTGGGTGTCCACCGTGCGGGTGTCAATCAGGCTGTCATATTCCCACACGTCGCGCAGGAGCGCGTCGCGGGATTGCACGCGGCCCGCGCGTTGGGTGAGCACGGTGAGCAACTTGAATTCGGTGGCGGTCAGATCAAACGACTTGCCGCGCCAGGTGGCGAGATGTTTGGGCACATCAATCAGCAAGTCGCCAAAGCGCAGGGTCTCCCGCTTTTCGACCGCGCCCTCGCGGCGCTGGAGAAGTTTCCGGATGCGCAAAACCAGTTCGCGCGGGCTGAACGGCTTGGTGACGTAATCATCCGCGCCCAGCTCCAGGCCGACGACCCGGTCCACCTCGGCGGCTTTCGCCGTGAGCATGATGATCGGAATGGCGGCGGTCGTCGGGTCGCGGCGCAGGAGTTTGCAAACCTCCAACCCGTCAATTTCCGGCAGCATGAGGTCGAGCACGATGAGCGATGGTAGCGTCGCTTTTGCCTTTTTTAGCGCCTCCTCGCCATCGGCCGCGGTGGTCACCTTGAAGCCGGCCTGCTTCAGATTGAACTCGACGAGTTCAACCGCCTCCGGTTCGTCGTCCACCACAAGGATGAGAGGTTTCATAAATCAAAGGCTGAATACAGGCGGATTATCCGAAGTGCAAAAGCTTTTGTTCGCGGCTTCAGGTCCTGAATCCTTCCATTCATATCGTGCCGGATGTTGTTTGCTTTCTTTTCAGCCTTCAGCCTTTAGCTTTCCCCGCGTGTCGGATGTCCTGCGCCTCGCAGAGATAGACGACTTCCTCAGCCACGTTGGTCGCGTGGTCGGCGATCCGTTCGAGGCTGCGCGTGGCGATCATCAAGTGGAGACAGCGAGGGATGGATTCCTTCTCGCTCATCATGCGCTCGGTCAACGCGCGGTTGATTTGCTTGTTGAGCGCATCCACTTCCTTGTCGCGCGGAATAAGCGAGCGCGCGGCGGCGGGGTCGCGGTTCACAAACGAGTCGAGCGCGGCTTTCAACATCCCCAGCGCCAACGCGGCCATCTTCGGCAAATCCACGTTGACGTTCAACGGCGCTTCCTTGCTCAGATCGCGCGCGCGCTTGGCGATTTTCGCGGCCTCGTCGCCGACACGCTCCAGGTTCTGCGAAATCTTCATGGCCACGGTTACGAAACGCAGGTCGCTGGCGAGCGGCGCCTTGGAAAGCAGGTGAATCGCGAGGTCGTCAATCTCCACTTCGAACCGGTCCAGCACGTTGTCGTCGTTCTTGACGCGCAACGCAAGCTCCAGGTCGCGGTTGGCGAGCGCCTGGACGGATTGATTGACGGCAGCCTCGGCGTGACTGGCCATCGTCAGCAGTTTTTCCTTCAGCGTGCTGAGTTCGGAATCGAAATGATGTTCCATAGGTTGCGCGTTTATTTTATCCGAATCGTCCAGTCACGTAATCCTCCGTGCGCTTCTGCGCCGGGTTGGTAAAAATTTTATTGGTCGTGTCGAATTCAACCAGTTCGCCGATGTAAAAGAATGCCGTGTAATCAGACATGCGCGCGGCCTGTTGCATGTTGTGCGTGACGATGACGATGGTGAAGTCTTTTTTTAGCTCAAGAATCAAATCTTCAATGCGCGTCGTGGCGAGGGGATCGAGCGCGGACGCCGGCTCATCCATCAAAATGATTTCCGGTTTGATGGCGATGGCACGCGCGATGCAGAGCCGCTGCTGCTGCCCGCCGGACAAACCCAGCGCGCTGGCGTGCAGGCGGTCTTTGACCTCGTCCCATAATGCGGCGTTGCGCAGGCTTTGTTCGATGGCCGCGTCCAGCTCGGATTTGTTCTTCACGCCCTGCAACCGCAGACCGTAGGCGACGTTGTCGTAAATGGATTTCGGGAATGGGTTGGATTTTTGAAACACCATGCCCACGCGCTTGCGCAATTCGATCACATCCACGTCCGGGCCGTAGATGTCGTGGCCGCCGATTTTCACGCCGCCCTCAATCCGCACGCCGTCAATCAGGTCGTTCATCCGGTTGAGGCAGCGCAGCAAAGTGGATTTGCCGCAACCCGACGGACCGATAAACGCCGTCACGACACGCTCGCGGATGGACACGGAGATGTCTTTCAGCGCGCGCGCCGGACCATAGTGGAGCGAGAGGTTGTTAATTTCGATAAGCGGCGAGCCAGCGTTGCCGGTATCGGCTGCCCGTTCATTCACCGCGATGCGTGGGAGCGTGGCTTCAGGCATAAACGAAATTCTTAACCACGGATGGACACGGATGGACACGGATGGGAACGCGGACTTTAGTCCGCTTCGGCGTGGGCAAACGTGAGTCGTTCCCGTTTACCGATCCGGCACCGCGCGCAATCGGACGGTGAAGCGGACTGAAGTCCGCGCTCCGTCTGCATCCGTGTCCATCCGTGTCCATCCGTGGTTTCATAAACAAAGTTTCAGCCCAGCGCCCGCAGTTTTTTTCGCACGCGGGCGCGGATGAGAATGGCCACAAAGTTCAACGCGAACGTGAGCACCAGCAACACGAACACGGTGGCGTAAAGTATCGGCCGGGTCTGCTCGATGTTCGGCGACTGCGTCGAGAGCACAAAGACATGGTAGCCAAGGTCCATGAACTGGTCGGTAACTTTGTGTGGCAACGAGGCCATGTAGTAGGCGACACCGGTAAAAAGAATGGGCGCAACCTCGCCCCCCGCGCGGCTTACGGCAAGAATGCCGCCGGTCATGATGCCGGGCAACGCCTGCGGCAATACGACCTTGAGAATGGTTTCCAGTTTGGTCGCGCCGAGGGCGAGGCTGGCTTCGCGCAAGCCTTGGGGAATGGCTTTGAGGGATTCCTCCGTGGCCACGATGACAACGGGCAGCGTCATGACCGCCAGCGTGAGCGACGCCCAGATCAAGGCGGGTTGGCCCCAAACCGGCTCGGGGTTGTGCATCAGCGCGTCGAGATTCTTGCCAATGAAATTGATGAAGAAGCCGAGGCCGAACAATCCGAACACAATGGAAGGCACGCCCGCGAGGTTGTTGACGGCGGCGCGGATGATGCGCGTGACCAGCGAGGTGTTGGGCGCGTATTCCGTCAGGTAAATGGCCGTGATGACGCCAATGGGAATCACGAAAATCGTCATGCCCAGAACGCGGAAGGTCGTGCCGACGATCATCGGCAACACGCCGGTGGTTTCGATGTCGAAGAAATCCTTTTTCGGAATGGTCGAGATGAACCGCCACGACAACCCCGGCAGAGCGTTAAGACCAATGTTCAGCAAAATGACGCCGAGGATGGCGAGGATGATCAACGTCGCCAGACCTGTCAGGCCGCTGAAGAAAAATGACGCAAAGTCAAATCTCGCCGATTTGAAATTTCGGATTTCGGATTTCGGATTTCGGATTTCAGTCATCGCTTCCCCTCCAACCGGCGTTTCAGCCGGTGCATGACGACGTCCGCGACCATGTTGGACGCGAATGTAACCGCGAAGAGCAGCGCGCCGAGCATGAACAGAATCCGATAATGATGCCCGCCTGAAACGGCCTCGGCCATTTCCGCGGCGATGGTGGTCGTGATGCTGCGCGCCGAATCGAAAATGCTCCACGACATCACGCTCGCCGAGCAAACCATCAGCACGATCATCGTTTCGCCGATGGCGCGGCCAAAGCCAAGAACGACCGCCGCGAACACGCCGGGCAACGCAGCCGGCAGAACAACCTGCCACGCGGTCTGCCACCGCGACGCGCCCAACGCCAGCGCGGCGTGCGTGAAACTTTGCGGCACACTCGTCAGCGCATCTTCGGAGATTGAGAACACAACGGGAATCACCGCGAAGCCAAGCGCGATGCCGGCGACGAAGGCGTTCAAGCGCGTTTCGTAGCCGAAAGATTTTTGCAGCACGGTCGCCATGACGAGCAGCGCGAAGAAACCGACGACGACGGACGGAATGCCCGAAAGCATCTCGATGGCGGGCTTGATCGTTTCACGCAACCGGGGCCGCGCGAGTTGCGAGACGTAAATGGCGGCAGCGACGGCCAGCGGCACGGCAAATAACAACCCGATCAGCGTCGTTTTCAAACTGCCGACGAATAACGGGACGAGGTTATATTTGTGAATCTGGCCGACGGGCTGCCAGATGAACTCCGGCTTGTCGTAACCTGCCCACTGGTGCGGCGGCAGCAGGTAGCGCCATTGGGTGGTGTTGATGCGCGCGTCGGGGTCGTTGCGGAATTGGGCGGGGATTTCGTTTTGCGCCTCCACCCGGACTTCCATCAGCGAGCGCAGCGTTTCGCGGTCCATTTCCTTGAATTGCTTCTCCGAGAGGCCGAGGTAGTCGCGCAACTGGGCGGGCGGCAGTTTATCCATCTGTTCGACGGGGATCGCCTCCTGCACCAGCGCGCTGTCCATGCGACCGAGGAAAATTGGCAACGCCTCGCGCGCGACGAACAGGAAGATGAGCAACACCACGAGAATGGCCGAGAGCGAGACGAGAAAAATGAACTTCTCCGCGAGCCACTCCAGCGGCCGTGCCTTGTGCCCGCGGTGAATGCCCATCCAGCCGTGCGAGCGTTTACCGGTGTTGGGGGCGTGCTGCATGTTAAAACAGCGCCGGTTTCCGATCCGGCGCGTCCGGGCAATTTCCAATTTTCAATGATAAATAGGTAATGCTCAATGAAGCAGCTTCATTGCAAATTACTCATTTAACCTTTCTCATTATTCATTGAGCAGGACAGCGCGCCGATCTGGAGATCGGCGCTCCGTTATTTTTGCCGTAAAATTTCCGGCAGCGGGAAGTAGCCAACTTCCTTCACGACCTTTTGGCCGTCGTCGCTGCGAATCCAGTTCAAGTAAGCCGCCACGTCGCCCTTGTCGAGGGCCGGGTTCACGTAAATGAACAGGTGACGCCAGATCGGATAGACGCCCTTCACCACATTATCTTCCGTGGGTTCAAGCGCGGGTGAACTGTCGTCTTTCTTGATCGCCAGGTGTTTCGCGCCGGCGCCGTAGGCCGCGCCGCCGTAGCCGATGCCGTTCTTGTCCTTGGCCACGGCCTGCAATACGGCCGCCGTGCCGGGCATCGTCTGCGCGCTGGCGGCAAAGTCTTTTCCTTTCAGCACGTGTTCCTTGAAGAACTCGTAAGTGCCGGAACTGTTCTCGCGGCTGTAGATCGTGATGGGCGCATCCGGCCCGCCGACGGCCTGCCAGTTCCTCGTCTTGCCGGTGAAGATCAACTCCAGTTGCTCGATGGTGAGCTCCTTGACCGGGTTGCCCGCGCTGACGTAAACCGAGAGGCCGTCCAGCGCGACCTTGTATTCGGTGGGCCGCTTGCCGAACGCCTTGATGCACGTCTCGATTTCCTTGGCCTTGATTTTGCGCGACGCGTTGCACAGGTCGGTGCTTTGATTTTGCAAGGCGGCGAAGCCCGTGCCGGTGCCTCCCCCGGTGACTTGGATTTTCTTTCCGGGATGCGCGCCCATGTAAACCTCCGCCCACTTTTGGGCGAGGATGACCATGGTGTCCGAGCCTTTGACGGTGATGTCGGCGCGGGCGAACGTTGCCGCGCCGAGAATGCCAGCCGTGGCGGCCAGCGTGAGGAGGCGAGTGATTGTCTTTGATTTCATATTGTTTCCTGATTTCACGATAGGGGTTGTCGGCAACGAGCCGGTTACGAGAAGGTTACAGTCACGTGACATTTGCGGGTTAGAATTTCAGGTTCACATCCGCCTGGATGCGGTTCATGAAACTGTCCGTGCCGGACACATAGGGGTGAATGAGTTCCAAGCCGAACCAGGTGAAATTGAGCGTCACGTGATCGAAGGGCGAATAGCCGGCCTTGATGACATGGCCCTTGATGTTCGTGCCCGAGCCGTAGCCCGTGCCGGGCGCGCGCAGCGTGGCGGCGGCGGGGTTGGGCGACTTGGGTGGCGCGTTCTGATAAAACCCGCCGCTGTCCGAGTCAGCCAGTTCCTCCCACCACGCATCACCGCCCAGATATTTGTAGCGGTAGGTCAGTTCCCAGGTCTTGCGCTTGCCCGCCTTGCCGAAGGTGATGCCCGCCTGCCAGCCTTCGTTGTCCGCGTCCGATGCCGCCGGGTTGTTGATGTATTCGCCGAACAACCGGATGGGAAATGCGCCGGCATAAAGCGGCGCCGAGGGAAGCGTGTAGGTCAACGCCGCGTCCACCACGACGGGGTTGAAGTCGTAAACCGGCGCGCCCAGCGTGTATTTGCCGTCGCTGCCGCGCGTGGCGGTGCGCGTGTTGCCCACGTTGATGTCCGGCACGTTGTTGCTCAGTGTCATCACCTGTTGAATGCTTAAAAACGACACGCCCAACGAGCTGGACCACTTCGAACTCCAGGTGGATTCCAGCCGCACTTGCGCCGCGACCATCCACGGGTCGTGGCTGGAGTCGCCGAACTCGTCGAGCACAAACTCTCCAACGTTGAGCTTGAGCGCATGGGCGTTGTTGATTTGAAAACCGAACTGCTGCGCGGCGCCTTCGGGCGTGTAGTCGCTATCGAAAAGCAAGTCGGAGAACACGAACGGATTCTCCATCTTGCCCACGGTGAACGCGCCGCTCCACTGGGGTGTGTGAATGGGCGACCACTTCAGGTACACCGTGTCGAGAAAGAGGCCCTTCTTCGAGCCGTTGTTCTGAAACGATTGGTTGTACGAGATGGGGTCAACCCCCGACGTGATCTTGCTGGCGCTGTCCAGGTCGCCTGAGCCGATCCGAAAGCCGGCCTCGATGTCGTCAAACATGGACATCGTGAAGCCCGCGCGCAGACGGTAACGGAAGCGATTGCGTTCCACGAACGCGGCGTTGTCGCCAAAGTATCCTTCGTAGCGTCCGCGGATGTCGCCGTTGAACTTGACGGCGGTCACCCATTCCGGCATGCCGGTTTTGGCGGCGAACGCCGTGGTGAAGTTCTTGTCGCTCTCCTCGCGGAGATCGTTGGCCTCTTTGACCGAGAGAACGCCTTTGTCCACAAGTTTGTCGAGCAGCGCATCCACGCTTTGGGCGTGGCCGATCATGGCGAACGTCATCCCCGCCGCTGCTGCGAGGAGCGCCGCGCTAAGTTTTTGTTTTTTCATTCACGTTGAAGTTCCGAGTTCGGGAAAAGCCTAGGCGTCCCGTGTTACAGGTCAAAGTCGCCAAGGTTACAATTGTGTTACGAAGCTTCCCGAAAAAACCGGGGAAGTCTTGCGACTCCCCCGGTCCCGCGTTCAGACGATAACAGATCGCCTGTGAACTCTTTGAACTTCAACGCGGAAATCCATCGCCAAAAGCCCGCCAGCGTTGAACAGGGTTCGTGCGTTAACCGGAAAGATGGTCGAGGTAGATGGCAAACGCATGACGGACAGGTTACATGATGGAAAACTCCGCCCGGAGCGCATGTAACATTTCGGTTACGACCGCACATGGCCTTTGACTTCACCGGGCCCAACCGTGCAATAATGAGGGCTATGAAATATTTTTGGGTGTTTCTCTTTGTTGCGAGTTTCGCTGGCTGTTCCTCCTCGCGTGTTTCGCGCTATGACGAGTTTGAAAAAGTCAAAGTGGACAAGATGCGGGGCAACGCCGTTGCAGGCACGGTCTTTGCCCGTACCATCGTTTGCCTCAACGCTGTGCGGGAAAGCAAGGGCTTCGTCGCGCAGACCAACGTGAACGTCAGCTTCACGACCAATTACGTCGTCACCTCGACGACCAATCTCACGGTCACGACTTCCGGCAACCAGCAGATCGCTCTGCTGACCAACGCAGTCGCCGCACCCGCGCCGTCGGCGGAAACCAACGGCATCGCCGTCATCGCGACCGCACCCGCCAACAGCGGCGCATCGGGCGTGACCACGGCCACCACCCGCAACGAGTCTCTGTCCACCGCACCGAACCAGACCGTGCGGTCCGGTTCGATTCAGGTCGTCACCTCGCTCAACTCGCAGGCAACGATCGGAAAGGATTCGCTTTCCATCACCAGCGGCACGAACGAAGTCAGCACGGTCGAGACTAATTATCTCGTCACCACCCTGACCAACCAGGTCGTCACGCCGGTGACCAACACGGTCGTGAAAACCTCCGAGAATCCGGTGGCGGACTATTACCTTTACACGGAAATCGCGCCGGCGGACTTCCCGCTCGCGCCGGGCGAGTCGCTCATCGTGCTGGCCGACGGCGTGCGCTACGGTTGCATGGTGGCGACGCCGCTGACCGCGTGGGAAAGCCGGCGCGGATTCCTCACCACTTATTACAAGGTTGCGCCGGAGGTGATCGTGGCGATCGCCAACGCCAAAGAGGCGAAGTTGCGCATCAAGGGCACGACGGGAACGCTGGAGCGCAAGATGAACGGCAGCAGCCGCGCCAACTTCCGTAAATTCCTGCTCAAGAACTTCGGCCCATCACAACAGGCAGGTGAAACAAAATCCAGCAACAGTTGACCCGACACGCCCCATGAAGAAATTCTCCACGCCCATCCTCATCGTTCTCACTCTCGTCGCCGCGGTCGCCATCAACGGCTGGCGCGGTGCGGGCGGCAAATTCAACGTTGCTTCCACGGATTTGACCACGACTTCAAACAAACTGGCCGAGGCCGCGGTGAAACTGGCCGAGCAAGGCGCGACCATCGAGACGTTGCGCGTGCAACTCAACCTCCAGAAGTCCGACCTTGCCGCCGCCAGTAATCACATCAGCGCGCTGGCCGGCCAGGTGAGCAAAGCCGCCGCGCAAACGCGTGGACTCGAAAGCCAGTTGCAGAACCGGTTTGGTGAAATCGATGGGTTGAGCCGCAGCAAGGCGCAACTCGAAACGAAGATTAGCGACCTCGAAGTCAAAACCGCAGCGCTGCAAGCCGCGCGCGAAGGGGCCAAAGCGCAGGTTGCCGAAACAGCGAAACGTCTTGAGTCGGCCAATGCGGCGTTGAACGAATCCGAATCCGCCAAGGCTGCGCTGCTCGCCAAGCTCAACGATCCGTCCACACTGCGCGCCCAGTTGAAATCCGCCAATGCTCCGGTCACTGGCCCGAAACCGAAGGGCAAAGAGCCTTTGGTGCTGAATCCGGATGGCTCGGTGGGTTTCGCGACGTCAGCCGTCAATGTCTCGCCTTAAACCGCCGCACTGATCGACGGTTTCACACGCCCCCGACGGCAGCGCAATTTTGAGGTGTGCCTTCAATTGCTCGAAGTCGGGCGGTTTGCCGAGGAAGGCGCAAGCGCCGGTTACCTTGGCAGCATACTGCGTTGCTTCCGACGTGACTGCCGTGATCAGGATGATCGCGATCTCGCGGGTGGGCGACCGCCGCCGCAATATCTCGCAAAGGGTCAGCCCGTCGAAGTCGGGCAGCAACAGATCCAAAAGGATCACGTCCGGCAAATCGCTGCGCGCCTTGTTCAGCGCCTCGGTGCCGGAGGCGGCGGCGAGCACTTCGTAGTCGAGATGTCGCAACCGGAATTGCAGCAGCTCGGAAAAGTCCGCTTCGTCGTCAACGATCAGGATACGTTTTGTCATGCCCCATCCTTTAATTCATTGGCCATACGACACAACGACGGCCAGGTGAAGGTTACGTGACGTTTCATCGGGTGGAAGGCGGCGGACCGGAAAACTTTCAGGCCTCCGGCGCACACACGATCAAGCGCCAGAGGCCCGTTGTCCTTCCACAGGGACAAATTGCTTTCCACCGGAACAAGCGGGGGAGAGCCGCGAACGACAAGCGACTCTCCCCCATGTTTCAGTTCTCCGTGACCTACTGTGCGGACACCCGGAAGTAGTTCGCGCCCGACGCAGAGACGGTGAAGGTGAGCGTGCCACCCGTGCCGGCTTGCGAGTTTGACGGAGTCACGCCTGTCGCCGGATTCCAACTCGCCGGGTTAATGTCCGGGGTGGATTCAAGCGTGTAGGTGTAACCCGCCTGCGACGTGCAGGTGATGTTCACGTTCGCGCCATTCGGCATGATGGTGAGCGTCACCGGATTTGGGGCAACATGCGCCGTCGGTGTGATAACAGTACTGCACGGTAGGAAGCCCAACCCATTGAGCGCGGTCCAAGTCTCAATCCAGAGCGTCTGCTTGTCGAACGCGCCCTTGTAGCCGACTTGGGAGTAGAAGCCGTCGTTTGGCGACACGATGGTGGTGCTCAACGCGGGGCTGTTGGTGGCGAGCCGCGGGTCCAGTCCGTGATCGTTCACCCGGCTGATGCTGGTGAGGAGGGGATTGACGGTGGAATTGCCGCGGGAGGTGTCGGAGAGCAGGATGGCTGAAGCCGCGTTGGTCGCCGCCGTGCCGAAA